>JASHPJ010000023.1 GCA_030038195.1 Acidobacteriaceae bacterium | reverse complement strand
GACCGCCCATCTTGCGCATGTCCTGTTCGCCGCCGAGGGCGTGGATGACGGAGCCGGCGGCGAGGAAGAGCAAGGCCTTGAAGAAGGCATGAGTCATGAGATGGAAGATGGCCGCCGAGTAGGCGGCTACGCCGCAGCCCAGGAACATGTAGCCGAGCTGCGAGATGGTGGAGTAGGCGAGGACGCGTTTGATGTCGTTTTGCACCAGGCCCATGGTGGCCGCGAAAAAGGCCGTGGCCGCGCCGACGATGGCGACCGTTCCCAGGGCGAAGGGCGACCGATCGAAGAGGAAGTGCGTGCGGGCGATCATGTAGACGCCGGCGGTGACCATGGTGGCGGCGTGGATGAGCGCGGAGACGGGCGTTGGGCCCTCCATGGCATCGGGCAGCCAAACGTAGAGCGGAAGCTGCGCGCTCTTGCCGGTTGCGCCTGCGAGCAGGCAGAGCGCGATGGCCGTGAGAACGCCGCCAGTCCACGCGGGGTTGCCGGCGAGCTTTGCTGCAATCTCACTGAAGGTCAGCGTGCCGAAGTTGGCCAGCAGCAGGAAGATCCCAATGAGGAAGCCGAAATCGCCGATGCGGTTCACGATGAAGGCTTTCTTGCCGGCGTCGGCCGCAGAGGTCTTCTGGAACCAGAAGCCGATCAGCAGATAGGACGCGAGACCGACGCCCTCCCAGCCGACAAACATGAGCAGCACGTTGCCGGCCAGCACCAGCGTGGTCATGAAGAAGAGGAACAGGTTCAGGTAGCTGAAGTAGCGCGCGTAGCCGGGATCGCCGTGCATGTAGCCGACGGAGTAGATATGGATGAGGAAGCCGACGCCGGTGACGACGAGCAGCATGACCAGCGAGAGCGGATCGAGAACCAGGCTGAAGTCGACGTGCAGCGTGCCGATGCTGATCCAGGGATTCGGGCAGGTCTCGGTGATGGTCCGAAATGCTGGAACAGGTACGCTTCCGAAATAGCCCAATGTTTTGGAAAGAACGGCGGCAAAAGAGCTGAGTGGTGTCAGCAGCGCCACCGTGGTCACCAGCCACTTGGGCAGCCGCGCGCCCAGGATCCCATTGATGAGGAATCCCGCGAACGGGAGGAGCGGAATAAGCCAGAGAGGAAGCGCCACGTTCATAGTTTCATCAGGTCGATGCGGTCGACGGCCAGTGTTGCGCGTGCGCGGAAGACGGCAATAATGATGGCCAGGCCCACGGCTGCCTCCGCCGCGGCCACCATCATCACAAAGAAGACAAAGATCTGGCCCTTCACCGCATCGGCTCCGGGTCCTGACTGCGTGTTAAGAAAATGCATGTGCCACTGGTGCGCGAAGGTTACGAACGAGAGATTTACGCCGTTGAGCATGAGCTCAATGGACATGAAGACGGTAATGAGATTGCGCTTGAGCAGAAAGCCCACTACGCCGAGCGAGAACAGCGCCGCGCTCAGCAGCAGATACCACGCGAGCGGCACTTCCTGGTGCAGGAAGCTCACTTGGCGGCCGGCCTTTCTCCATTGCCGTGGCGGGCCAGCGCAACCGCGCCCAGGATGGCGATAAGGATCAGCACCGAGGTGACTTCAAAGGGCAGCAGCAGTTCGTGGAAAAGCACGCGGCTCAGGTCCTCGGTGGTGGTGATGCCCTGGCTGATGGCTGCTCCGCCCAGGCCCTGGATATGCAGGATCAGCGTGGCCAGCACGGCCAGCAGCGCAACCACTGCAGGCAGGCCCACGATGCGCGCGGCGCGGCTGCCCAGCGTGCGTTCTTCACGGCCGGCGTTGAGCAGCATGACGACGAAGACGAACAGCACCATGATGGCGCCGGAGTAAACGATGATCTGCGCGGCGGCCAGGAACTCGGCGCCCAGCAGCAGGTAAAGCACCGCCAGCGAGGTCATCACCACAATCAGCGAGAGCGCGCTGTTGATGGGATGCGTCTGCAGCAGGAGGTTGATGGCTCCGGCGAGGCAGAATCCGGCAAAAAGAAGAAACAGGATCAGGTGCATCGTTCCGCCGCTTACGGGGCTGAAGCCGGTTCTACACTGACCGGCAGGTTGGCAACTTAAGGCACGCGAACAGGCGACTTAGTCCGGGGCAAATCCTCTCCGATTGTAAATGACCGCCTTGCGCAGAATTGTGATTCCATCCACAGCCGCGGATTGCGCGCTTTCCCTTCAGCGATAAGCAAGCCACAGGCTGGTTCCCACAATGTTCAGGATGGCCAGCGGCATTAGGTAACGCCATCCGAAGTTCATCAGTTGGTCATAGCGGAAGCGCGGCAGCGTTCCGCGCACCCACACGTACAGAAACAGGAAGCAGAAGACCTTGGCCACGAACCAGAAGACCGAGAGCAGGGCGTTGACCAGGTTATTCTCCACCGGCCCCAGCAGGTTGCCCCAGGGGCTGGTCCAGCCGCCCAGGAAGAGCAGCGTGGCCACGCAGCCCACGGTGATCATGTTGGCGTACTCGGCCATGAAGAACATGGCGAACTTCATCGAGCTGTACTCGGTATGGTAGCCGCCGGTGAGCTCGCTTTCCGCTTCGGGCAGATCGAAGGGCGCGCGGTTGGTTTCAGCGTAAGCCGCCATCAGGTAGATGAAGAAGGCAATGAACTGCAGGCCCCCGAAGATATTCCACGTGGCGATGCCTTTCTCCGCCTGCTGCTCCACGATGACGCGCAGGTTGAGCGATCCGGCGCGCAGCACGACGCCGACCAGCGACAGGCCCAGCGCCAGCTCGTAGCTGATCAACTGCGCCGAGGAGCGCAGCGAGCCGAGCAGCGAGTACTTGTTGTTCGACGACCATCCGGCCAGCGCAATGCCGTAGACGCCGATGGAGGTGATGCCCAGGATCACCAGCAGGCCGATGTTGACGTTGGAGATTTCAAAAAGGTCCAGGTGGCGCGGCCCGGCGCTGGGCTCGCCAAAGGGAATCACGGCGATGGAGATAAGCGCGCAGGCCAGCGAGATGAGCGGGGCCAGCAGGTAGAGCGGCTTGTAAACGGAGGCTGGAATCAGGTCTTCCTTGAGGAAGTTCTTGGCTCCGTCCACCAGCGGCTGCAAAAGGCCGAAGGGGCCCACGCGGCTGGGTCCCCAGCGGTTCTGGATGCGCCCCACCAGCTTGCGCTCCAGCAGCACCGTGTACGCGACGGCCATGAGCAGCACCACCGTGACCACGATGACCTTGAGCAGGCTCCACAGAAAAAATTGAAGAAAGGATACTTGCATTGTGCGTTTTTCAGTCCGCCGCGGTTCGGGCGAGTTCGGTTGCCTGGTGTTTGTCGAGTTCGTTCAGGCCGGCGCAGTAACGGCCCAGCGTTCCTGAGGTGAACAAGGTGTCGTGCGCGGGAACGATGTGTTCGGTCCCAGTGAGAGCCGCAACCGGCACAAAGCCCGGCGATGAGCCCGGCTCGGTCGTTCCATCGTTACCTGCGAACAGGTTGAGCCGGTCGAGCGTGTAGCCGGGCACGAGGCGTTCGATCTCATCCAGCACAGCGAGGGGATCGAAGGGGCTGAGCTTAGGCTCGAGGCCGTTGGCTTCGAGCCAGACGCTGTGGCGGTCGGCTTCACCGGCCTGCGCCCCACGCGACTGGCCGAGGTCGGCCGTCATGCCGCGCATGCCCGCCGTGGCGGACGAACCAAAAGGAACCAGCGTGCTCACGTCCACACCCATGGCGCCGGCCAGCCGCACCAGGATTTCGAAGTCCGGCTTGACGCCGGCGCGATCCGCAGCCTTGCGCACCATCTGCACATCGCCATAGGTGTTGGTGACGGTGCCGGATTTCTCGTAAAGGCTTGCGGCCGGGAAGACCACGTCGGCAAGCGCGGCCGTCTCGGTGAGAAAGAGGTCCTGCACCACGACGAAGGTGTTCTTGAGATCGGCGGGATTGGCGCCGAGCCAGGAGATGGGATTGGCGCCCACGACAAGCAGCGCGCCCAGCTCGCCTTGGCCGGCAGCTTCGAACATCTGGGTCATCGACTTGCCCGGCGCAGCGGGCAGACCGGCATACTCGGCAAAATCGCCCGGAGCGGAGACGGGCACATAGCCCGGCAGCAGGTCAGGGAAGAGTCCCATATCCGCTGCGCCGCGCGCGTTGGCGTGATCGCCGAGATATGCAAAGCGCACATTGTTCCGCTTGATGCCCCATGTCACGAGGCTATCGACCGTCTCGCCACGGAACTCTTCGCCGAAGATGATCACGAGCGACTCTTCGGCGAGAATGGCCTTGCTGAAGTCCGACTGGCCGGCTTCGAGAAATGCTGCCAGGTCCTTGTAGCCGCCGGCGGGAATCTCCTGCGTGAGCTTTGCCTGGCGCTCCAGCTTGACGGGCCGCGTGTTGGCGATGTAAAGCCGGGCGTGGTTGAGGCGCACGTTGGTGCGCAGGTGCCAGGCCAGCAGCGGATGCTCTTCCGTCGGGTTGCCCCCAACCAGCAGAATCGCAGGCGCCGAAGCGATCGCACGCAGGCTTACGGTCTTGCCCGTGTGGCCGGCCAGCGCGCGCACAAAGGCTGCGTAGTCCGTGCTGCGCTGGTGATCGATGTTGTTGGTGCCGAGCACGGTGCGCGCGAGCTTCTGCAGCAGGTAGTTCTCCTCGTTGGTGGTGCGGTTGGAGCCGATCACGCCGATGGCCGCGCCACCCTTGCTGTCGCGAATCTCCTTGAGCCGCCTGGCGGCGAAGCGCAGCGCATGGTCCCAGGTAGCCGGCTCCAGCGCGCCTGCAGCATTGCGGACCAGCGGCTTGGTGAGCCGTTCGGCACTCTCCACAAAGTCGAAGCCGAAGCGGCCCTTGGCGCAGAGGAAGTCGTTGTTGATGCCGCTCTTGTCGCGGTTGTCGGAGCGGATGATCACCGCATCGCCGTCGATCTGGCGCACGCCCAGGGTGACCTTGCAGCCGTCGGCGCAATGGGTGCAAATGGTGGAGACGTGATTCATCTCCCAGGGCCGCGTCTTGTAGCGGTAGCTGCCGCTGGTGAGCGCGCCCACCGGGCACACATCGATGCACATGCCGCACTGCTCGCAGTCGAGCCGATCCCCGTCGTTGGGCGCAATCACCGAGTGCGTGCCGCGATTTTGTATGCCCAGAGCCCACACATCCATGCCCTCGCCGCACATGCGGATGCAGCGGTAGCAGAGGATGCAGCGCGGCCGATCGTAAAAGACCGCCGGCGACCACTGCTGCTCTTCGCGGTGCTGCTTGGCCTCCACGTAGAGGCTTTCGCCCGCGCCGTACTTGAAAGTCATGTCCTGCAGCTCGCACTCGCCGCCCGCGTCGCACACCGGGCAGTCGAGCGGATGGTTGCCGAGCAGCAGTTGAATGGTGGCCTTGCGCGCCTGCGCGATCTCCGGCGACTCGGTGACGAAGACCTGGCCCTCGGCGACCGTCGTAGTGCAGGCCGTTTGCAGCTTGGGCACTTTTTCCTGGCGCACCAGGCACATGCGGCAGGCCGCCTGCAGGCTCAGGCCGGGATAGTAGCAGAATGCGGGAATCTCGATGCCCGCCTTGCGGCACGCATCGATCAACAGCGTTCCCGCAGGCGCCGTGAGCGTTTTTCCATCGACTGTGAAGGTTACGTCGGGCATTGCGATCACTTTACTCCAGCGCTCACTGCATTGCTGCGCAAGCGTTGTAGCTCTGGGGCGAGGTCGTTATCGCTCTTCCCGTTGAGTTGACTAATCACATAGGTCATCGCGTCGTCCACATGGATGTTCAGATTCCGAAAGTCGCCGTAAAAGACGTTGAGCCCTTCGACAATCTGCCGTGACCGGTCGGTACCCCAATCCGCATACTGGCTCGGGGACTTGCTTTGAGCTACTCCCTCTTCGTAACCGACGATGAAGGCCTCCTTGAAGATTCCCGACTTTTCCTTCCACCAGGAGCCGTCATGTTTCACATTTTCTGCGGCATGCGCGGAGACGCACACCAGAATAATCAAAAATGCCGTCAGAAATCGTTTCATAATCCCCCCATCATCTCCCCGCAAAAAGGGAGTTCTGTCGCACGAATTACGATTCTCCTTCATCCCTAAACAACGGTCAGCTCCACGTGTTTGGCGAACGGGCACGGCTTGCCGTTCAGATGATCCTCAAACTCCTTGCGAAACTTCTTGACGAAAGCGATGGTCGGCATGGCCGCCGCGTCGCCCAGCGGACAGAAGGTGCGGCCCAGCATGTTTTCGGCCAAATACTGAATGTTGTCGATGTCGCTGGCTGCGCCAAAGCCTGCATGAAAACGGGTGAGTGATTTCTTGAGCCAGTCCGTTCCCTCGCGGCAGGGAATGCACCAGCCGCAGCTCTCGTGCTGATAAAAGCTGATTGTCCGCAGCGCGAACTCGACGATGCAGGTCTGGTCGTCGATCACCACCACGCCGCCCGAGCCGAGCATCGAACCGGCCTTGCCTACCTGGTCAAAGTCCATGCCCAGGGTTTCAATCTCGTCGGGCAATAAGACGGGAGTTGACGATCCGCCGGGGACAACGGCTTTCAGCTTGCGCCCGCCACGCACGCCACCCGCCACGTCGTAAATCATCTTCTTGAGGTTGTAGCCCATGGGCAGCTCATAGATGCCGGGCCGCTCCACGTGTCCGCTGACGCCAAACAGCCGCGTGCCGCCGTTGCGCGGCGTGCCCACCGCCGAGTACGCCTCGGCGCCCATGGCGATGACGTGCGGAACGGTTGCGATGGTCTCAGCGTTGTTGATGATCGTCGGTCCGCCGTAGAGTCCCACGACGGCAGGGAAAGGTGGCTTGATGCGCGGCACGCCGCGCTTGCCTTCGAGCGACTCCATCAGCGCCGATTCTTCACCCACCTCATACGCGCCCGCGCCGGACTGGGTGATGATGTCGAAGTCATTGCCCGAGCCGAAGATATTCTTGCCCAGGAAGCCGCGCTCATAAGCATCGGCGACGGCCTTCTCTACGATCTCGAGCAGATAGCGATACTCGCCACGCAGGTAAATAAAGCCGGTCTTGGCGCCGATGGCCAGGCCGGCGATGATCGTGCCTTCGATCACCGAGTGCGGATCGTGCAGAAAGATCAGGTGGTCTTTGCAGGTGCCGGGCTCGCTCTCGTCGCCGTTGACCAGCACATATTTTGGCTTGGCCGACTGTTTGGGCACAAATGACCACTTCATGCCCGTCGAAAAACCTGCGCCACCACGGCCGCGCAGATTGCTGGCCTTCATCTCGTTGATGATCCACTCGGGTCCCTGCGCAATACACTTCTTCACGGCTTCATAGCCGCCCAGCTCGATGTATTTGCCGATATTGGCCGCACCCTGGCCAAAGCGCCTGGTAACGATCTTCACTTCATCGGGATGCGAGACCAGCTTAGGCATGCGCGGCCGTCCCTTCTGCCCCTTCCGCTTTGCTGCGATAGGTCTTGAGAATGCCCGGCACGTGATCGGGAGTGAGATCGTCGTGAAAGTCGTAGTTCACCTGGATGGCCGGCGCCCAGCAGCAGGCGCCGATGCACTCGACCTCTTCGAGCGAGAAGACGCCGTCGGAAGTGACGCCCTTGTGGCCGATGCCCAGCTCTTCCTGGAAGCGCTCGAGGAGCGGATACGCGCCGCGCAGCATGCAACTGATGTTGGTGCATACCTGGATGTTGTATCTGCCCGCCGGCTTGAAGCGCAGCATCGAGTAGTAGGTGGCCACGTTGCGCACATCGAGCTCGGTGATGCCGATGCGCTCGGCCACTTCAGCAATTACCGCGTCTGAAAGATAGCCAACCTCATCCTGCGCGTAGAGCAGCATGGGCACCAGCGCCGAGCGCTTTACAGGATACTTTTTCACCAGCGCATCAAAACGCGCGGCCAGCCTGGGCGAGAAGATCGACATGGTTTCCCCGCTCATTGCTCGCACTCCCGCATCAGATCCCGCGCAAAGGCCTCGGCTGCCATATCCATCTCTTCCTCGTTTACCCCGTTGCTCAATCCGTTGGGTGTTGTGCTGCGCAGATGACCGGCTGCGGTGATCTCCAGCCGGCCGCTGCTTCCATTTTCGCGCATCCAGGCGACGGCCATACCACTGCGACGCAGCTCGAGCCGCTTTGCTCCGTGTTGCGCCACAATCAGGCTGTCGTCCGACTCGATAACCGCCAAACGATGGCGATGCAGGCCGTGCGCCGCAGTGTAGCTGCGCAGCAGCGAGGCCAGCGATGTCCAGAGTTCGGCGAATACGTGCTCGGCGGAGCCGGCTCCAGCCGGCTCCGGCTGCATCTGGGCACTCTGCGCAGCGCTCACGCTAAGAAAACTCTCCTGACAGGATGCTGGAAACGATGTCCACGGCGATGGCTTCCGGGCCAAGCCCGGTGACGATGGTTCCTACGCCCTCTTCCGCGCGATAGGAAGGCGGTTCCGGGCCGCCACGATTGAAGAGATACTCCCGCCGTCCTACTTCGTTGCCGTTGGGAGGCCCGGTGATGACTGCCTTGATGCGGTGCCGCTCGGGCTGGGTGTCCATCTCCACGCTGCAGAACAGGGAAACACCAAAAGTGAAGCAAAATTTGCCGGCGTAGCTGGGCAAAAAACTGCGGTCCAGCGTGGGCACGCCGCGCTTGCTCAGCTCCGGGTTGGCCTTGTTGATCTCTTCCACCAGGTGCGACTTGACCGCCTGGTAGAAAACTGCCGGGTCATATTCCAGCGTTTTCTCGTACCTGCTGGCGCCTTTTGTGGCTTCCTGCAGGGCCTTCGCTTTATCTGCCAGCTTTGCATAGTCAACCATGTATCTATTTCTCCTTTAACGATCTATTTCGCCTAAGACAATATCGATAGAACCGATCACGGCCACCAGGTCGGCCAGCAGCCGGCCCTTGGCCATGGTTTCCACCGCCTGCAGCGTGGCAAACGAGGGATTGCGCATGTGCACGCGGTAGGGTTTCGCCGTGCCGTCAGAGACCACGTAGTAGCCCATCTGGCCGCGCGGGCTTTCAATGCCCTGGTATACCTCGCCGGCGGGGACGGCGAAGCCCTCGGTCACGATCTTGAAGTGATGGATCAGCGCCTCCATCTGGGTCTTCATCTTTTCGCGGTCGGGCAACACGATCTTGGGCGCATCGGCCTTGATGGGGCCCTCCGGCATGCCGTCCAGCGCCTGCTGGATGATCTTCACGCTCTCGCGCATCTCGTCGAGCCGGACGAGATAGCGCGCCCAGGTGTCGCCGGCCGTGGAGATGGGCACCTTGAACTGGAACTTCTCGTAGCTCGAATAAGGCATGTCGCGGCGCAGATCGATGTCCACGCCCGAGGCGCGCAGCGGCGGCCCGGTCACGCCCAGCGCGATGGCGTCGGCTGCCGACAGCGGTCCCACGCCCTTGAGCCGGTTGACGAAGATCGGGTTGCCGGTGAGCAGGTTCGAGTACTCGTCAATCTTCTCCGGAAACGTTTGGATGAAAGCCTGCACGCGGGGAAAGAAGTCCAGCGGCGGCTCCATGGAAAGACCGCCGATGCGGAAGTAGCTGGTCATCATCCGCTGTCCGGCGACGGCTTCAAAGAGGCGCAGAATCTCTTCGCGCTCGCGGAAGGTGTAGAGAAACACGGTGAGCGCGCCAATGTCCATGGCGTGCGTGCCCAGCCACACCAGGTGCGAGTTCAGCCGCGTCAGCTCGGCCAGCAGCACGCGCGTCCACTGCGCTTTTGCGGGAATCTCCAGCTCCAGCAGCTTTTCCACGGCCAGGCAGTAGCAGAGATTGTTGGCCATCGGGCTCAGGTAATCGATGCGGTCGGTCAGCGGGATGACCTGCTGGTAGAACTTGGCTTCGCAGGTCTTCTCGATGCCCGTGTGCAGGTAGCCGATCTCGGGATAGACGCGGATCACGATCTCGCCGTCGATCTCCAGCACCAGGCGCAGAACGCCGTGCGTGGACGGGTGCTGCGGGCCCATGTTCAGGACCAGGTGCTGATCGCTCGCGCCTTCGGCCACCGGAGCTTCAAGAATGGGCGTGCCAACGCTGCCGGCCATTTAGCGGTATCCCTCCACCGGGTAGTCCTTGCGCAAAGGATGTCCCTTCCAGTCATCGGGCATCATGATGCGGCGCAGATTGGGATGGCCCTCGAAGCGGATGCCGAACAGATCGAAGACCTCGCGCTCGTAGTAGTTCGCCGCAGGCCACACCGTGGTGATGGATTCGACGGCAGGCTCGGCCTCCTCGACCATCACGCGCAACCGGATGCGCTCCTTGTAGCCATGCGAGAGAATGTGATAGCTCAACTGGAACCGCGGCGAGGCAGGGAACCAATCCACCGCCGTCAGATCCTCAAAGAAGTTGTAGCCGGCGGCCTGCACAGTCTGCGCCGCGGCGCGAATCTCGTCGGGCGCAATGGTGAGGGTCAGCTCGCCGCGATCGAACTTGGCGTCCGTGAGCGCATCGGGGTTCCAGGCCAGGATGGCTTCTACGGCCGGATGCTCGCTCATCCCATCCACCACGGCCACCCTGCCGAACAGTGCCTTCGAATCGCTCATTCTGCGTTGCCCACCCTCTCCCAAGCGGCCATGTCCCCAAGCGGCATGTCAAAGATCCGCCTTGTCCTGGCTCCAGTCCAGAATGCCCTTGCGCACGATGTAGTAGAGTCCCACAACCACAAAGCCCAGGTAGACCACCATCTCCCAGAAGCCGAAGAGCCGGTGACCGGTGATGGCGGGCAGCTTGCGATAAACCACCGCCCAGGGCAGCATGAACACCGCTTCCACGTCGAACAGGATGAACAGCACGGCGACCATGTAGAAGCGCACGCTGAACCGCCCGCGCGCGTCGCCCACCGCCTCGATGCCGCACTCGTAGGCGTCCAGCTTCACCTTGGTGTTGCGATGCCGGCCCACGAGCCAGGAGGCGGCGATCATGCCCGCTCCCAGTAAGACCGCGGCAAGAATCTGCAACAGCAGCGGAAGATATTGCCAGTAATAGGGAACCATCGCCGCCTAATCCAAAAGTTACTGAAAAAATGGTACTTTTGTGGCCATCTTGCAATGCGGGCCGCAGCCACGGAGGCCCTGTTTTGAGCTTAGGTTTTCAGACTGCTCACGTCAAGGCGTGAATGGACGTGAGCGGGCGTGGAGACGCACGAGAGCCCGCGTTTTCACAGGAGGGTTCGCTCCCGGCCCACCGCGTCGATCAAGAACTGTACTGCATAAAGACACACCAGGCACAGCGCGGATTCTGCGCCGCCGATTTCTTTGCAATTTCTCAATTCATGCGCCGCTGGCTGGCCGGTGACGTGCAAGATTCGAAAAGGTATCGCTTCCAGAAGGAGACGCCGGTGCGTGGAGGCGCAAGCTGAGTGACTTGTGTCACAGGAATTTGTGTGGGTCCGCACCATAATCCCATGTGTGCTGCAATCGGGCACAGTACGTTCGTTATCTGAAATTTGTCACGAAAGAACCGAAGAAGAGGAAAGAGGGTCCGCACCATGGTTGTTTCGCCCACGGTTCTTACGGCATCGAAGCCTGCAGTCATTCGCGCCGCACGCGCCACGGCTACAGGCTCGGCAGCACGGCGCCGCATCCCCCCGCAGGCGGGCCGCGCGCTTGAGGTCCTGGGCCACGCCATCGGTTACCTCACCGACGAATACATCCTGCACGGCGGGAAGTTCCGCGCAACCGACCCCGAGCTCACTGCTGTGCAACTGCTTATATCCGCAAACCGCGCCATCTACTTCGAGTGCCCCGCGGTTCCCACGTTCGGCGAGCGCTGCCTGCGCCTGTTCGGAATCGGCCACAAATAAAGCAGATAAAGATAAAGCAGATCAATAGCCGATCGACCGCAGCTTACTGTCCGAAGATCAGCACGGCGAACAGCAGCAGCCACGCCAAGCCCATGGTGTGCCAGAACCAGGCTGTTGCATCCACTGCAATCTGGCGATAGTCCACGCGCTTGAGCCATCCCAGCAGGCACAGGCAGGCGATCAGCCCCAGAACCCCCAGCACCAGGTGCGCGGCGTGCAGGCCGGTGATCACGTAAAAGAAGTAGCTCGCCGGCGTCGACCAGCGGTCGAAAGCAAAGCCCTGCGCTGTCAGTTGCTTCCATGCAGTCACCTGGCCGGCCAGGAAGAGCGCGCCCAGGATCAGCGTGGCTGCCACCCAGGGCAGTGTGCGCTTGAGTGCGGGCCGGCCCAGGCCGAGCCATTCTTCCAGCACATCGAACTCGCGGAAGATGTGCTGCCGCGCAAACTCCATGGTGAGGCTGCTCAGCAGCAGCGCGGCGGTATTAAGAAACAGGATGGGAGGCAGCAGCACCGGGTGCCAGTCGCCGATCTGCTGCAGCGAGTCCGGGTCAAGATGCGTGCTGGTCTGGCGCGCGTAGAACAGCACCACCAGCACGACAAAGAACATCATGTCGCCGGCCAGGGCGCAGAAGACGAAAGCGCGGATGCGGTAAAGAAGCTCGCGCGGCCCATGGCGTGAGTTGTGCCACTCGTCATCTCCACCGCCACCACCGCCGCCGGTCGGCCGCCGGTCAACAGGAGGCTTGCCACCGATTCCAGGCGATTTCCGTTCAGTTTCCGCAGGGGTGGGCGTAAATATGGAAGGCATGACGGCCCCTCTTCCCTTGAGGTTACTCCCACTTTCTCCTGGGCGCATCCCCCGGCACATGCGTGTCGCAGAAATCTGCGCAGAGGCGTCCCATTCCTGAAGACAAGTTCTGAAAATGCGCGGTAGAGCGAATGGGAGAAGCCGGCGCGGCTCAGCGCGCGCGCGCCGCCTTGGCTGTCTTGGCCGTCTTGACCATTTCGACAAACAGCCGGTGCACGCGGCGGTCCAAGGAGAGCTCGGGATGGAAGGTGGCGGCCATCAGGCTGCCCTGGCGCACCAGCGTGGGCGCGCCCTCGCGAAAGGCCAGCGGCTCCACGTCCGGCCCGATCCGGGCGATGCGCGGCGCGCGGATGAAGACCATCTCCAGCGGTCCGCCAGGCAGCGTGGTCTCCGCGTGCAGGATGGCCGAGTCGACCTGCCGGCCGTAGGCGTTGCGGTCGACCACGGCGTCGAGCGCACCCAGGCTGCGCTGCACCGGGTTGCGCACCTCGCGGGCCAGCAGAATAACGCCAGCGCAGGTGCCGAAGACTGGCTTCATTCCGCAGAACTCTTTCAAAGCTTCGAAGAGGCCATGCCGCTCAAGAAACTTGAGCATGGTGGTGGACTCGCCGCCGGGCAGAATGAGGCCGTCGAGGGACTGGCCGTCCAGGCGGAGTTCTTCTGGTGTTTTGACCAGGGAAGGAATCGCGCCGGCCTCAGCCAGGGCCGCCGCGTGGGCCGCGTAGTCGCCCTGGATGGCAAGGACGCCGATGTGGGGGCGAAATTCCGCTTCAATCAATCGTGTCTCCCGATCTCCGCTTTGATTGCTTTTGCTGCTGCAATCACTCTTTGATGAAGATCGTCCGTATCGATCCCGGTGATCTCAACACGATGTTCCAAGGAATCCGTCGCTATTTCCCGGCAGACAGACGCCGATACCTCGTGGACTTCAAAAAGCTGATCCGGTAAATCCGCTGTGATATCGTGCATTGGCACGTTTTTGAATAAAGTTGGATTCGCTCTCAACTTGAACCTCAGCCGCGGAATGTACAGATCATGCGGAGCATTGGGATCCAAGAGGGGGTCCTTGATCGAGAGCTGCTGTTCCCCTCTCATTCCATTCCCTCCGGCTCCTCACCTACCATCCTCGCGTCTGCAACAGTTGCGATTCATCGATGGCCGCAGCCGCCAAACCCTTCATCGTCCCGGTGACCTGCTCGGAGACTTCGGTCAGGATCTTGGGATCGTTGTAATGCGTGGTCGCGATTACGATGGCCTTGGCGCGGCTGACGGCCTCTTCGCGTTCCTTGGGATCGTGCTCCACATCGAGTGGCGTGGCGCGCTCCTTCATAAAGATGCCCGAGCCGACAAAGATGGCTTCGGCGCCGAGCTGCATCATCAGCGCAGCGTCGGCCGGCGTGGCAATGCCGCCTGCGGAGAAGTTCGGCACCGGCAGCTTGCCGGTCTGGGCCACCATGCGGACCAGCTCATACGGTGCCTGCAGCTCCTTGGCCGCGTGGTAAAGCTCCTGCTCGCTCAGCACGGTGAGCGCCTTCATCTCCTTCACGATCTGGCGCATGTGCTGCACGGCGTGGACCACGTCCCCGGTGCCGGCCTCGCCCTTGGTGCGGATCATGGCCGCGCCCTCGGCGATGCGGCGCAGGGCTTCGCCCAGGTTGCGCGCGCCGCAGACAAACGGCGTGGTGAAGGCATGCTTGTCGATGTGGTGGGTCTCGTCGGCGGGTGTCAGCACCTCGCTCTCGTCGATGAAGTCCACGCCAATCTCCTGCAGAATCTGCGCCTCGGCAAAGTGGCCGATGCGGGCCTTGGCCATCACCGGAATCGAGACTGCCTGGATGATCTGCTTGATAAGGCCGGGCTTGGCCATGCGGGCCACGCCGCCTTCGGCGCGGATCATGGCCGGCACGCGCTCCAAAGCCATGACCGAGGCCGCGCCGGCTTCTTCGGCGATGCGCGCCTGCTCCACGTTCATCACGTCCATGATCACGCCGCCCTTGAGCATCTCCGCCAGGCCTACTTTGAGGCGCAGGCTGGTTCCAGTAAAAGCCCCGGCAAATTCGCTGTTTCCCGTCTGTTCCGGCATATTTCCTAACCTCGATCCCGGTTCTCCGCAACCCTTCCCGGCTGCGCGTATTCCAATCGGCTGCAACTTTCAGTGTACCAGCGATGCGAGTTGCGGGCACAAAGACGGAGCACAGCCGCCAGGGCAAACGCATGAACGAGAGACTCTGCGGAATGCTGCCTTGAGCACAGCCGCGTAATTAATCCCTTCCAAGCATTGCTGTGTCTTTTCTGGTCATGCTGCTGCAGGGTTTTCCCGCGCATGACCTCGCCGCAGCCATTGCCCGGCGGCAAGCTGCCGGCAGCCGCATCTCTGCCTATCACCACCGAGGCGGGCGGCGCGCAGAGCCTGGTTCCTACCGCGCAGCCGCCGGCGGACGACGACGGGATCGAGCAGGTTTCGCCGGTCGCGCGGCTGCCGGTTTGCGTGGACGTGGCCGTGCCGGTGCGCCAGTTCCGGGTGCGCGACCTGCTGGCCCTCGAGCCGGGACGGCTGATCGAGTCGCAGTGGGCAAACGGCGAAGACCTGCCGCTGTCTTCGGGCGAGGTGCAGTTGGCGTGGAGCGAGTTTGAGGTGATCGATGCGCAGCTTGCGGTGCGGGTGACGCGGCTGGCGTGAGCGGCCGGCGGTTTTGTTGAAAGAGGGATTCAGAGTGAGGAACGTCGAAAAACCCAGAGCGGATTTCAAGCCCGGCGGATGGACGGGGTGGCTGCTGGAGTGCGTGCTTGGCCGGCTGCGCGCAGACCGCCGCGCCGTGCCGCGGCTGGCGCTGGTGGAGCGCATCACGCTGGCACCGCGGCAGTCGCTGGCATTGATTGAAGTCGAGGGCCGGAGGATCCTGGTGGCCACTTCCGCCGACGGCGCATCGGCCTTCTATCCACTGGATGAAGCGGCCCGGCCATCCATGCAGAGTGGAACGCGCAGCGCGGCTCCGTTGGCTTATCATGCCTCGAGGGCGTCGTGGTGAGCGCCTGGGCGGCGCGCGTGGCTGCGGCGACCTCCGCGCCGTTGCTGCCCGATCTCAATGCCAGGCTGCATCCATCGGATGCAACGCCGTGGACGATCCTCTTCGTTCTCACGCTGATCACGCTGCTGCCGGCCATCCTGATGGCCATGACGCCGCTGGTGCGCCTGCTGGTGGTATTCCACTTTCTGCGCCAGGCGCTGGGCACGCAGACCGCGCCCTCCAACCCCACGCTGATGGGCCTGGCTCTGATGATGACCTGGTTCCTGATGGCTCCTGTACTCAATCAAGTCGACCAGCAGGCGGTCGAGCCGTATCGCAGCGGGCAGATCACGGGCATCGAGGCCATCGAACGCGGCGCGCAGCCGGTGAAACATTTCCTGCTGCGTTACGCGCGGGAAAAAGACCTCGCGCTCTTCGCTGCGGCCGGCCAGGTTGCGCGACCCAACGCGCCCGACGATCTGCCCATGCGCGTGGTTGTGCCAGCCTACATTCTGTCGGAGCTCAAGGCGGGCTTCGCCATCGGCGCGGTGCTTTACCTGCCGTTTCTGCTCATCGACATTGTGACCGCATCGATCACCACCTCGATCGGTATGTTCCAGTTGCCGCCGGTGGTGGTTTCAACGCCGCTCAAGATTCTGCTCTTCGTGATGGTCGATGGCTGGAACCTGCTGGCCGGTTCGCTATTGAAGAGCTTTTAAGGCCAGGACCGGGGTATGACCTATGACCACCGACATGGTTGCCGAGCTGATGCGCCAGTTGATGAAGGAGGCGCTGATCCTGGCCGCGCCGCTGTTGATCGCCGCCGCCGCGCTGAGCTTTGTGCTGAGCCTGTTGCAGACGCTCACCAGCCTGCAGGAGCAGTCGCTGACCACGGTGCCGCGGCTCGCGGCCGTGGCGCTGATCCTGCTGGCTGGCATGCCCTGGTTTCTGAAGCGCATGGCGGCCTACACGCTGCTGCTGCTCGGCGATCTGCGTAGGTATCTGGGGTGAAAAGACAGCTCCTGGCTTCTAGCCGCTAGCCTGCGCGTGGTGGAACAAACGCGTGAGGCAACAGCCAACAAAAGCTAGGAGCTAGAGGCTAAGAATGTCCGGCTGGTCCTATTTTCTGAGCGCAATGACGCTGGCACTGGTGCGGCTGAGCGGGGTGGTGGTCTTTGCGCCGTTCTTTGCCTCGACGGCGCTGCCGGCACGGATGAAGGCTGTATTCGCGGGTGCGCTCGCCATTCTGCTTGCGCCGCTGGTAGCGGCGCTACCCAATGCCCGCGCCGGGATCAGCTTTGCCTCGCTGCTGGGTGAGCTGGCCGTGGGGATGGTCTACGGCCTTTCGCTCACGCTGCTTACGGAGATGCTCCTCTTCGCCGGCCAGATCGCGGGGCTGCAACTGAGTTTCTCGCTGGTCAACCTGCTCGATCCTTCGTCTTCGATCCAGACGCCGCTGCTGGGCGATCTCTTCGAGCTCTTGGGCACGCTGGTGGTGCTGGCTGCGGGACTCGACCGCGTCCTGATCGCCTCGGTAGCGCGCAGCTTCCGCGTGGTGCCGCTGGGCGGATTCGCGCTGACGCAGTTGACGGCCCTGGCGCTGCTGCGCGCCGCGGCAGGCATCTTTCTGGCCGCGCTGGAGCTGGCTGCGCCCATACTCGCCGCCACCCTGCTGGTGGAGATTGCCATTGCGCTGGTGGGCAAGCTGAGCCCGCAGTTGCCGGTGATGTCGATCAGTGTGCCGCTCAAGACGGTGACTGGCTTCGCCATCCTGCTGGGCTCTCTGGCGCTCTGGCCGCGGTTTATCGAGGCGCGCTTCTCCGGGCTGCTCGACATGGCTGAACGGCTGATCGCCGGCCACGCTGCAGGCGGCGCGCTGCCGGGATATGGAGGCTGACCGATGCCCGGCGAGCGCACCGAACAGGCCACCCAGCACCGCCGCGAGAAGGCGCGCCGCGCAGGCGACATCCTGCACAGCCGCGAGCTCTCGGCTGCCTCGGGAATGCTGGCCGCCGTGCTGGCGCTCGGCAGCTTGGGCCCGCGCACGCTCGCGGCCTGGCGCTTCGCCTTTGCGGAATTTCTGCCGCTGGGCGCGCCACAGCACTGGGAGCCGGCGGCGATTCAACCAACACTGATTGCACTGCGCGGGCTGGCGCTCCAGGTACTCGCTCCCATGGCGATGGTGATGGCCGCGATGGTGGCAGCGGCCTTCTGCGTAGGCGTGCTGCAGACCGGCGGTATCACCGTCCATCCCGGCAACGTGGGCCTCAAGCCAGGAAGGATCAATCCCATCGCGAATCTTCAAACCCTGTTTTCGCTGCGCGCCGCGGCGCGGCTGGGGAAATCCCTGCTGCCTGCGGCGCTGTTGATCGTCTTTGCCGTGCAGCGCATCGGCCGGCAGAGAGCGATTCCGCCGCTTGCGACGGCGCGGCTTGAAGCGCTGGGCTCCGATGTCTACGGGCTGCTTGAGACCGCGGCCTGGCTGCTCTTTGCCTGGTCGGCAATCGACTACCTGGTCGAGTGGCAGAGCCGCGAGTCACGCCTGAAGATGAGCCGCCAGGAGCTGCGCGACGAGTACAAGGAGACCGAGGGCAGCCCGCAGATTCGCAGCCGCATCCGCGGGCTGCAGCGGCAGATGCGCCGCCGGCGCGTGAAGGCCGACGTGGGCCGCGCCGCCGTGGTGCTCACCAATCCCACGCACTACGCCGTGGCGCTGGGCTTCGACTTCGCCACCATGGAAGCGCCGCGCGTCCTCGCCAAGGGCCGCAACCTGCTGGCCGAGGAGATCAAGGCCGAGGCTCGCTGGTCGGGCGTTCCGATTGTCGAAAACCCACCGCTGGCCCGCTCACTCTACCGCTCGGTCGAAGTGGGCCAGGCTATTCCGGTAGAGCTTTACGCCGCCGTGGCC
>JASHPJ010000022.1 GCA_030038195.1 Acidobacteriaceae bacterium | reverse complement strand
TGGTGCGGCGCCAATGCGTGGGCGCCCGCGCCTGACGACGAATCGCCCACACTGCGATTTTGCTGGGACAAGCCGCAGACCCTGCGTACAATCGAGCTGACCTTCGACACCGACTTCGATCATCCCATGGAGTCAGTGCTGATGGGCCATCCGGAGCGCGTCATGCCGGGCTGCGTAACCCAATTCGAGCTGCGCACTGTAGATGGCGCCACCATCGCCTTGGTTGCGGATCATCACCAGACACACTGGCGCGTCCACCTGCCTGATCCGCTGACGACCACCGGTCTTGAATTGGCGATCCTCGGCCACGGGCCCGCGCCTCCTGCAATCTTCGAGGTTCGCATCGCTTGAGTCCGCACCAGGACAGCCGGGAACTGCGCCAGTTGCGCTTTTCGCTCTCGCAGCGGCGCCGCTGGCTCGTCATCGCCCTTATCTCGCTCGTCGCGCTGATCAACTACTTTGATCGCCAGAGCCTGTCTGTCGTCGCTACGCGCTTTCAGGCCGAGCTGCATCTCTCGGACGAAGGCTACGGTCACGTTGTCAGCCTGTTTCTGCTGGCCTCCGCATTTTCTTATGCCGGCGCCGGCTTTCTCACCGACTGGCTCGGAACGCGCGCCAGCATGGCGCTCTTTGTCGGCTGGTGGTCCATTGCTGAAACAATGACCGCCTTCGTGCGCAGCGCGGCGCAGCTTGCTGCGGCGCGATTTTGCCTCGGTCTTGGTGAGCCGGGCCTGTGGGTTGCGGCGCCGAAGGCGGTCGGCGAAACCCTCGAAGAAAAACACCACTCGCTCGCTATCGGCGTCTACACACTCGGCGCAACCGTGGGCGCAGTGATTGCACTGCCCGCGATCGCAGCCGTCGTCGCTCACCTTCCCTGGAAATCCATCTTCGTCATCGACGGATGCGCAGGTATTCTCTGGCTTCCGCTGTGGTTCTGGGCATTTCCGCGCGAGAAGCAGGCGATTCCTGCGCCGCGCGGGGCGCTACCGGGCGCATCCCAGCGCGCCGCATTGAAAGATGTGCTGGCGCGTGCAAAGACCTGGAAACTGCTGATCGCCCGTGGACTCACGGATCCGGTCTGGTACTTTTATCTCTTCTGGTACCCGAAATATCTGCTCGGCCCGCGCGGCCTGCCCCTGGCGCGCGTCGCGCATATCGGATGGCTCGTCTACCTTTTCGCCGGCGCCGGCACGCTGATTGGCGGAGTGGCCTCCGGCTGGCTCATCCGCCGCGGCGTCGCGCCCCTCCATGCCTATCGCCGCAGCATGATCGTCTACGCCGCGCTCATTCCGTTGAGTCCTCTGGCAGGTCTTGCGCCCAGCGCACTTATCAGCGTCGGCGTCGCCTCGGTTATTGCGCTGGCGCACATGGCCTGGCTCATCACCCTCAGCTCAACCGTCATCGCCGTCTTTCCGCCGCTGCAGCTTGGCAAAGCCTTCGGGCTCATTGCTGCAGGCAGCGCCTTTGGCGGACTGCTCGCGACGGAGATCGTTGCGAATGTGGTCACGCATCACGGCTATCTGCCGGTTTTCTTCCTCATGATGATCCTGCACCCGCTGGCTCTCGTCCTTCTCTGGACGACGTTCAAGGAAAAAGCCGCGGCAGCGCCAGCCGTCGCGTAACTCCCCTCGGCAGGACGCGCGGACTCCAGCTTCGCTCTCACTCACGCCTCGGCCTTCTCGTTGTAGACGCGCACCTCGAAGATACGCGCTTCAGCCGCGCCATTGGTTTCGAGAACATGGATGCGCAGACGGTTTGTCGTCACCGAATCGAAGCGGTGCACGCGCCGGCGAAAGTAATTGTTGTCTTCCGCGGCGATCGTCTTCCATCCGCCGCCTTGTGCAATCGCTACCTCGTAGCGCTTCACGCATTCAGGATAGTGAAACAGCGGCAGCGCAATCCGCCGGCTTGTATCCGTGTCGAACGTGATCTGCACCTGGTTGCACTGCACCGGCGAGGGAAACCTGAGTTCGATCCACGCGGGCAAGCTCTGCGCCGGATCGGAGACAAAGATATTGGTCCAGCGATCCGGCCGGTTCGTGCCCCGCACCACATTCTGCGCTGTGTACGGCCGCTGCTCCGGCGAGACGCGCAGGACGAGGGACCGCCCCCGCGTAAACGGCCGCCAGAAACCGCCGGGAGGCAGATCCGCTGCGGTCGATCCCACCGGAACCTGCGACGGCCGACCATCTATATCGCTGAACATGGCCCACGCGAGTTCCGGCTGAGCGTCGATGGATGCGAAGTAGAGACTGCCCGGCCTGGTCCGCGCATGCAGCGCAAACGGCACGTAGCCTTTGTACCCGGCCTGAACCGTAGCCGTAGCTTTCGCAATCACCGGCGAAGGCCGAAGATCCCACGCATGCTCCACGCGCCGCAAAGACAAAGTTACCTGCCGCGCCTGAGCGGAGCTCGATTGCAGCAGCAACTCGACGCCGTCCACATGATCGGTCGCAACCGGGAACACCTGCCCTAGGGCAAGCGTGGCTTTGTGAAAGGTCTCTGACTCCGGGAAGCGCAGCGCCGACTCGCTGCTGGCTGTCACCTGCGCGCGCCGCGCCAGATCATCTGGATCGGCATTCTCCACGCCCGGAATCGACGCATCCTGGCGCAGCAGCATTTGCTGCAGCTCGCCCGCGTGGTCCGCGGCGACGGTCTTTGGTGCGCAGTTGTACTTTGCGCATAAAGCCGCTGCCGCGCCTGCACCCTGGCCCACGATCGCACCGGTGGGCAGCACGCGCGAAGAGGCAAAAGCCACGTAGCTCGCGCCAATCGGCCGGCCGGCTGTCAGCAGGTTCTGTACATTGCGCGAGTAGCAGGCGCGCAGTGGAATCCCGTAGGGAATCGTCCCGCGCTGCTTGAAGTTTTCGTCGGTGCGCGGCTCCGGATACGGCGGAATATGCCGTTCATGAATTCCGCCCGGCACGTGAATATCGATGCCCCACGCGCCGTAGGCGATATCGTCGGGATGCAGCGACGGATCGCGCACGTCCTTTTCTGTCAGCGTGTAGTCGCCCAGAATCCGCCGTGACTCGCGCTTGTAAGGCCAGAAGCCCACGAACTCGAGTGCAAAGTTCCTTGCCTTTTCTCGCACGCTGTCATCCGTGCAGTGGTTCTTGATGTGATCCCAGACGCCGAGCAGTTGCCGCAGCGCCTCATCGCGAATTTCCTCATTGTTCTTGATTGGATGCAGCGGCGTGCCGACCTCGATCCACCAGTAGCCGCACTCGAAGTGGCCGTGTCCGCGATCAGTCAGGTCTGCTTCCGTGTCGAACTCGGCCGCCCACTCCGGCTTTTTGAATGTGACCGGATGCCCGGTGTCGCGCGCGCGGAAGAACAGGGTGTTTCCCATCAGCCCGGTCGTCGGCTCCGCAGGAGCGAGCACTTCATGGAACTCCGACTGTACTTCCTTGCCCCAGTGAAAATCGGCTCCGGCACGGAATCCCAGCACTCCGTCTCCCGTCGCGTCGATGAACAGCGGCGCGGCAAGGATAAATTCCCGCTCCGTGCCCAGTTGCGGCGCGTGAATCGCCTGGATGTGCGCCTCATTGCGCATTACCACCTCGCGCATGGTGGTGTTCAGAAACAAGCTCAGGTTTTTCTCGCGCTTTACCCACTCATAAAGAACCAGGTCCCAGTGCGAGTTCATCAGTCCTTCGATGTAGGGCTCCCAGTTGCGCGCGCGCTCCTCCACGGTAATCTCTTCCAGGATCCCCGACTCCTTGATCCACGGGCTGAAGGAGCACGTATCCTCCGGGTAAAGTCTCACCTCGCTCGACGAGTTGCCCCCAAGCGTCGACCGCTCGTGCACCAGCGCCGTCCGGGCGCCGTTCCGCGCAGCGCTGATCGCTGCGCAGGTGCCTGAGATTCCACCGCCCACCACCACTACGTCGAAGGAGCGGTGAATCGTCTCGATCGTTCCGGGACGGATGTACCCGGCGGCGGGCTCAGCCTGCGCCGGGCTCGCCGCTCCGGCTTGATTGGAAACAGGGCCCGGTTGCTTGGCCCTCAGGCTCGCGGGCGCTCCCGTCGCGCCGAGAGCCAACAGGATGCGCTGCACAAAACTTCTGCGATTGAGAGACACGATGACTACTCCATGGTTGATTCCTGTGCAAGATTCAAACTGCCGAACTCTCAGGGCAGGTCCGTCTGAAACAGTTTTTGCACTACGTTCCAACTGTCGCGGTGTCCACGATAGAAGTCCACGACACCCCACCTGCGGATTCCGTCAGAAGGCGTTCCGCGAAAGAACGAGCGATAATCCGCCCACGTCCACAGCGATCCGCCAATCACCCACGGCCGGGCCTTCATCGCCGCGACGGCATTCGTGATTTCCGCTATGCGCGCAGTGTCGTGGGGCGTGTCTTCGCCCATCTTGCCGAACTCGGTCACAAACACCGGCTTGTCGGGCCAGAGCTCGTGCACGCGGTCGAGCCGCCGGGCGTAATCGCCATAAATGTTCACGCACACAAAATCGGAGTACTGGCTGGCCTCGTCGGCACCCGTATGAACCCAGGGAGCACCCGTGAACCGGCTGGCAAACGTAATCAGCCGCGTAGAATCGAGCCCCAGTGTAAAGGCGCGCATGTCACGCGTCCACGCGATCCCTTCTTTTGTCGCCGACTCATATTCGTTGCCCACACTCCACGCAATAATCGACGGATGATTCCAGTCCTGCTCCATCATCTCGCGCATCTGCTGCCGCCACAGCGCGCGAATGCCAGGATCGGCCATTTGCCATGCGCTCATATTCCAATTGCCGGCTTCGGCAATCAGCAGCATGCCGTGCTCGTCGGCAAAGTCCAGCAACTCCTGTGCCTGCGGGTAATGCGCAATGCGCATCATCCGCATGTTGTCGGCGAGCATATCGCCCAGGTCGCGATCGACGATCGCCGCCGATTCGCGCAACCCTTCGTCGGGGTCCTCGCTCACGCGATTGGCGCCATAAAGATGCACTACATCTCCGTTCAGCAGCAGTTGTGTCCCTTGCACGCGAATCGCGCGCACGCCAATCCTCGCATGGATCGCGTCGCCGGGCACGGAAAGCACCGCATCGTAGAGATACGGGTCGCGCACGCTCCACAAATGCGCATCTGCCAGCGTGCCATGCCAGCTCACCTCCACATCTTTTCCTGCGGGAACCTGCATCGTCTGCGTGCGAACCGGGAGCGTGGCCACGGTGCCGCCCAGGCTCACAGACTCATCTTGATCGCCACCGTTATGCAGCACGGCACGCACCGTAATCGCAGCCTGCATCGTCTTCAGATCGGGCTGCGCGTCGATCTTTACGCCACGCAGGTAGACCGCATCCGTGATCAGCAGGCTGACCGGCCGGACAATGCCGCCGTAAGGCAGCCATCCCACGATGCCGCCGGAGGCAGTTCCGAACAGCGGAGGGTTTGGATCAAAGCCTCCGGCCTGTGCCAGCGCGGGAATCGTCGTTAAAGTAGGCGTATTGTCCACTTCGACGAGCAGATGATTGCGGCCCGGGTGCAGAAACTGCGTAATCTCGAATTCAAACTGTGTGTAGCCGCCCTCGTGATCGCCAATCCTGCGGCCGTTGAGCCAGACGTGTGCCTTATAGTAAACGCCGTCAAAGTGCAGCCGGACCACCTGGCCCGGCTCTACTGCGGGAGCGTCAAAGTCACGCTGGTAAATGGCGTCGCCAATGTAATCGCGATAACCCTTCATCGCCGGCCAGCAGTGCGGCACGGTGACTTGCACTTTTTCGCCGAGAGTTGTCTGAAAAGTCCAGCCGCTGCCGTCCAGGTCAACGCGCGTTGCCGCCAGGGCGTGGGTCACTGTGCAGAGTAGGATTGCCGCCACTCCACACCATCGTCGCCAGCATCTCGGCATCCGCATCTCCTTCGTCCTGGAAAGCAGGGGTGATCACAAAAATTCCACGGGCTATCGCATCGAGATAGCCCGCGGTGTAACGGGAAGCCGTTCTGCACTATCCCAGGAGGGCCGGCAGCCTCTTTAGAAAACGATCTTTGCAGCCAGTTGCACATTCCGGGTTGTTGTGGCGCCGCTGGTAATCATGCCGAAGGTAGAGCTTGTATTGAGACCGCCTTCCGCATAGGGATTGCTGGGGTCGGCTGGCTCACCCGCGCTGAAGCCGGTTCCGGGCATGGGCAGGTTGGGATGGTTCAGCGCGTTGTACGCCTCGATGCGGAATTCGACGGTCGTGCCCTCCGTAATGTGCGTTGTCTTGAAGAGCGACATGTCCAGGTTCACGGTTCCTGGTCCGCGCAGGTTTCCGAATTCGCGTGGAATATTGCCGAATGTGTAATCCGCAGGATCAGAGAACGCCAGCGGGTTAAACCACTCCAGCTCGCCGGTCTTATACAAAACCGAGCGGCTCTGGTGTGGAACGAAGACGCTTACGCCGGGATTCCAGTTGGGCCGGGTGGCAATACCCTGATTCGACGCACCTGAAACACCAATCGGACGGCCCGACTCCAAGGTCAGAATCGAGTTGAACTGCCATCCGCCAACCAGCCGGTCCGTCGCGCCACCGGTGGCGAATCGCTGCCCCTTGCCGAAGGGCAGATCATACAGGCCTGAGATCGTGAGCCGGTGCGTCACGTCAATCGTGTCCACCGAGTGATCGGCCGGCGGATTGTATGGGTCCTGCGGGCTGGCCGAAGTGGACGTGCCCACCGCGGAGAGATTCGAGACATCCTGCACGCCGGCGTCCGTGATTTTGCCAAACGTGTAAGCGCCCATGATCTGCAGTCCATGCTCCACGCGGCGCTGCACGGAGAGCATCGCCAGATTAGACCAGTACGATCCGTTGCGCGGATCCTGTATGCTCACCCCCGACATGTAGGGATATGGCTTGAGCACCTGCGCCTGGGTCAGTGTCGCTGCGCCCAGGCTTCCCGGCACCAGGCCCGCGTAGGGATTGGTGACCTGCGCGCTCAACGCGGCCGTACCCATGCTGTAGTACTGCGGAGACAGGAAATTCAGGTTTGGCGAATAATTCTCGAAGTGGTTTCCGTGGTTGCCCGTATACGAAACGTCAACGACCGTGTCGTAAGGCAGTTGCCGCGAGATGGTGAGTCCAAAGACCTGAGCCGACGGGTCCTTGGCGATCGGATCGATATAAGCGGCGGACTGGCCGAGGAAAACATTGGGGCCACCGGACGCGCCGAGCGGCTGTGCCCATGGTCCCGGCAGCCCGTCGGCTAGGTGAAACAGATAGCCGTGCGCCGTGTTCGCCTGCCAGGACGTGGTCATCGAAGTATAGCCCGCCGGATTGCCCGAAGACTCGTCGTAGTTGTACTCGGACGTCGCCGGATAGTAGATGGCGACGCCGCCGCGCAATACCGTCGCGCTCTTCGCATCCAAAGAATAGGCAAAGCCCAGCCGCGGGCCGTAGTCGCCAAAATTCTCTTTCACAAAGTTGCGGCCGTAGCCACCCGTGTTGGCATATTCCACCAGCCCCGTGAAGATGCTGTTCGTCGGATTCTTCTTGGTGATGTCGAAGTTCTCGATTCCGTTGTGCTTTTCTACAGCCTGCGTCTGCATGTCGTAGCGCAGCCCGGCGTTGACGGTCAGCCGCGGCGACACGTGCCAGTCATCCTGAATGTAGCCGGCGAAGAGCGTCCTCCGCAGCGCTGTGCCCTCCTGCACGAGCTGGCTGGCGCTGGTCACCTGGCCCAGCATGAACGAGGCAAACGTGCTACCGGTTCCGGAAACGACGGTGGTGTCATTGCCCTGCGCCGTGGTCCCGGAGCCGAAGTTGAAGTTGCCGGATGCCGAAGAGCCGGTCTGGTTGTTATACCCCTCGGTCCACCGCACGCTGCCGCCGATGTGCAGCGAGTGGTCGCCTTTTACCCAGGTCAGATCGTCCAGGAACTCGATCGTGGTCGAAGAGCGGAATCCGACCGTGATATTCGGCGCAACCAGTCCGTTGCTCATCTGTGGAATCTCGATGCCGGTATCGTTGGGAAGCCCGATTTTGCTGGCGATATCCTGGTTCGCCGATGCCGCCTGAAAGGGGAAGTCATTGCGCATCATCCCGATCCGCGCGTCGTTCAACAGGGTGGCCTTGAAGATATGCGTTTCAGAGAGCACTGCGCTCTGGTTCTGCAGGTGATCGTTGCGATGACTGTAGAGGCCCGGCAGGCCGCCCGCGTTGGTGCCATTGTTGGTTCCGTTGAAGTAGTAAGCGTAACGCGCCATCAGGCTGTCGTTGTCAGAGATCTTTTCGTCTCCGCGCACAATGCCCTGCCGCTCGCTTGCAGCCACCGGAAGCGCATACAGATAGTTGTTCGCGTGCGTGCACGAATTGTAGCCGCCCGCCGTGTTGTTCGGGTTCGGATAAAACATCTTCGAATAAGCCACGGCCACCGCGTCGAGCTCTGTAGGCGGAATCACGTTGGCCTCGCCGTTGTACATGAACTGCTGGCGCTGTCCATCCACGATGTTGTCGTCGTCATAGATATTGACGGGTGCGCAGGCCCCGTTCACCACCTGGCCCAGATCGCTGAAGTCGCCGGCGTACTCCTGCGCCGTAGGCAGACTGAAATAGGTCGGCTGCGCGCTGCGATACACATAGCCTTCATAATTGCCGAAGAGGAACAGCTTCTGCTTCAGGATGGGCCCGCCCAACGTGCCCCCGAAGTTGTTGAATCGCGTCTCCCCCTTGCCGAAGGCCGGGCGCGGAAACGACTGCTCGGCGTCCAGCGCGTCGTTGCGGAAGAACTCGTAAACGCTGCCATGGACCGAGTTGCCTCCCGAGCGGGTAACCATGTTGATCACGCCGCCCGAGGTATACCCGAACTGCGCGGGAATCACGCCGGACATGATGCGGTACTCCTGCACCGCGTCGGACTTGAGGTTGATGGCGACCTCGCCCAGCCAGTCCTGCATGTTCGACACGCCGTCGAGAATGCTGTCGTTGATGCCCGCGGCTCCGCCGTCGATGCGAATCGCCGAGACCGCCGTGCCACGGTTCTGAAAGCCCTCGCTCACCGCGCCTACTGACGAGACCACGCCCGGCGACAAGGTGGCCAGTGCCAGCACGCTGCGCCCGTTGACAGGCAACTGCTGCGCGTCGCGGGTATCGATCGTGTTGCCAATCGCCGCGTCGGTCGTATCCATGACGGGAGGCGTTCCTTCTACCGTCACGTTGGAAGAAGACCCGCCAACGTGCAGCGTGATATTGGCCTGCACATGCGCCGCCGCGTCAACCACCAGGTTGCGGATGCTGGCGGGCACAAAGCCGTTTTGCTCGACGGTCACCGTGTACTGGCCTACCTGCAGAGGCTGCGAGGTATAAAAGCCGGTGGCATTGGTGACCAGCGCCTGCGTCAGGCCGGTGCTCTGCCAGGTGATGGTCACCTTTGCCCCGGCCAGCGCCGCGCCGGTCTGGTCGGTGACGGTGCCTTGGATGTAGCCAACGTCCTGCTGCGCCGTCGCGCTGAGGCCGGCGACGGCAATCGCAGCAAGCAAGAGCAACGCGCGCCTCCATGCGCGGCCCAGGCCGGCACGGCTACGCAGGAATAAGAATCTGGAATTCGTCACTGTCCTCATGGATGTTTCCTTTCGTGAATCGATCTCTGGGTGTTTGTATCCGGTCTCTGCATCGCCGGTAGATTCATCAAGCGCTTAACTTTAAAGGTATAAAAGTTCGCCGCATGGAAGATGTGCCCTGCGGCGCTGCAGAAGTCCGCCGATTTTCCGCCGTTCTTGCTGACGGTGAAGAATCCTAGTGCGCTGATTTACCTTTGTCAAGCGTTTAATTAAACGCCGCGGCGCTGACGGCCGCCCGGCGCGCGCCCTGGGCTGGAAATGGGCACCTGCCTGGAGCTTGGTAAGATTAAACGCTTGACAAGCAGGAAATGCAGCACTAGCCTGTTTTCCGTCGCCCCCAGGGCCAGGGAGCAGCCGATTGAAGATATTGTCCGCCGGAGCGTTGTTCCTCTTCGCCGCATCGCTTGCGTTTGCGCAAAGCCCGGACCCGGCCGGCGCGCGCGCCATCAGCCTCCATGCGGGAGAGATCAGGATGTCCATCCTGACGGATGGATTGCGTTTTGGACTCTTTGCGGGAGGCCGGGAGATCGCTGCGCCTCATTCGGAGAGCGGCATCGAAGTGAATGGAGCGCCGCTGGCCGGCATCTCGGCAGTCGGCTGCTCAGCGGCGCGATGTACTTTCGTGGCCAAATCCTCCGGCGGCGACCCGGTCACCGTTGACGTGCATCTCACCGAACATCATTGCGTGTGGACGATCAAGGCACCCGCCGGCTCCAGCGTCGTGGTGCGCACCGCCGGCCTTGCTCCCGCCTATGGCCTCGCCGATCGTGCCGCCATCCGTCACCGCGACAATACCGATTTGACCGGCATCGTGGACGATCACCTGCTCTCCGGCATCGAGTTCACGCGCTTGGCCAGCAACTTCGTGATCTTTCCAAGGCAAGGAATGGCCGAGGTGCTCCCCTGGCCGGGCGTCAAGATCATTCATCTTACGAAGGATGAAAACGCGCAGGGTGTCGCAGTCGCAGATGGTCCGGTCACGGTCCATTATTTTTTCGGAACGCCGCATGAAATTTACGCCGAGTTCGCCCGCATGCGGCGCAGCTCCGGCTATCCGCTGCTGATGCCCAAATACGAGATGTTCGGCGTAGGATGGGAGGCCTTTGGCGCCCTGGGCTGGAATACCAACCAGCAGACTGACCGCGAAAGCGTCGACCGCTATCTTGCTCTCGGCTATCCGCTCAAGTGGATCGTTATCGGTTCCGGCTTCTGGCCGGCCGAGCCCGCGGAGATGCACGAAACCACCAGCTTTGGCCTGTGGGACAAGGTGCGCTATCCCGATCCGGCGGGACTGATCCGGCATTTCCACGACGAAGGCCTGAAAGTCCTGCTCGGCTTGCGCATCACCTTCATTACCACCGGCCCGTTTGCTGCCGAAGGCGTGAGGCGCCACTACTTTCTCGAAAAAAACGGCCAGCCCGAAGTCTTTCAAACCGGCTGGCCTGCGCTGCCCTGTTACCTGCTCAACGCGCAGTCGTCCGCGGCTGTCGATTGGTATCTCGGCCTGGTCGCCAAATGGAAGGCATTTGGCGTGGACGGCTTCAAGGAAGACTTTTATGGTTTTGGCAAGTATGATCTGCGGGACGACAAGGTCGATCCCATCAATCTCCGCCTGATGCAGCTTGGCTACGACCTCATCGAGCGCAACGGCTATCTCGCCTCCAACGGCGACCTGCAGCGCATCAACGACTTCAACTACGATCAGGACCAGGACCGCGGCCCGGTCAACGCGCTGGCGCTGGCTTACAGCGGTCTTCCGCTGGTCTATCCGGACATTGTCGGCGGCACTTTCGGTGAAAAGCACTTCAGCACCGCCGAGTCGCCCGCCATGGACATGTACATGATGCGCAACGCGCAATGGGCCGCGCTGCACTCGTCCATGTCCATGGGCCAGCCGCCATGGTCCTTCCAGGATGCGCAGGTGGGCGCCGTCCTGCTCAAGGCCGCGCAGACCCACGAGCGGCTTCACCCCTACATCTACAGCCAGGCCGTGCGCTTCATCCACGACGGCTACCCGTGGACCATGGTGCCGCTGCCGGTCGCTTTTCCAGGCGATCCGGGTGTCTACGGGCGCGAGAATCGCACAGCGCGCGGCTACGAATGGATGATCGGCGATGCGCTCCTGGCCGCGCCGCTCTATGGCGATGACTACGCAACCGCCAGCTCGCGCAACATCTATCTGCCGCGCGGCAAATGGATGGATTACGAGACCGGGCGAGTCGAGACCGGTCCAACGCTGCTTGAAAATTACGCCCTGCCCGTGGCCAAGACGCCGCTCTTTGTCGGCGGCACCGGCATCGTCTTTGAGCAGGCCGGCGACGCGGTCGTGGTGCGAATTTATCCCATCGATAAGGACGCGCACACAGAGTTCTGGTCATCCGACGGGAAAACGGAGAGCACCGTCGAGCTGCATGTGCAGGACTGGAACCACCTGAGAGTCACCGATGCCACAACGCATCGCACCGTGCCATGGAAGACGTCGCGCTTCGCAGTGGAATTTGTTCTGGCCCCCGGCCACTCCTATCTTGTGGAGTAGCCGGCTTTCCAGGCCGGGCCGGGAACGCGCACAAGTGTAAGATGTTGCCGACAAGCAGAAGTGCTTCCACCTGCAATTACAATGTGCTAAGTCACAGCCGGTAGATCGCCGGCGCACAAAGGCGCAGAGATGGCAACTATCTACGATGTAGCGAACGCCGCCAAGGTATCCATAGCCTCGGTGTCGCTGGTCATGAACAATCCTGACACGCCGCGCGTGGGAGCCGTGAAGCGCAAGCAGATTCTGGCGCTGGCCAGCAAGCTGGGCTACTCGCCCAGCGGCCTGGCCCGCGCTCTCAGCAGCGGTTCCACGCGGATTCTCGGGCTCGTGGTTCCCATGCGCGACCCGATCTTTTTCAACAACTTCATCGCCGAGGTGCTGGCCGGCATTCAAAGCTGCGTGATGGACCGCGGCTACCACCTCATGATTTATTCCCATAGCGCCCGGAGCGGCCGCATTACCAAGGGCGAGCTCACGCAGAGCCGGTTTGTCGATGGAGTGATCTTCTTCAACACCCGCATGTGTTCTCTGCAGGACATGAAAGACACCATCGACGATCTCAACGGCGCGCACATTCCCTTTGTGATGATCAACTGCTACGCCGGCAAAGACCACATCAATTACGTGGGCGTGGATGACTTTGAGATCGGCAGCAACGGCGCTGCTTATCTGGCCGGCCGCGGGCACACGCGCATCGCGCTCATCAGCGGCGCGGCGCGCAGCCCCATGACGCCGCAGTTGCTCTCCGGCTTCAAGGCCGGACTCAGGAAAGCCGGCAGGCGATTCGAGCCCAGGCTGCACTTCTGCAGCGACTACGATGCGAAGGTCATTCACGACAGCATGGTCGAGTGGTTTTCAAAATCCAATCCACCCACGGCGATCTTCTGCGCAGACGACCAGTTGGTTCCGGATGTCTATCGCACCCTCGAGGAGCTGAAGAAGCAGATTCCTGACGACGTAAGTGTTCTGGGCAGAGGCAACTTACCCATCGGCGCGGTGCTCAAGCCGCATCTCACCACCATCGCCATTCCGGCTTTTGAGATGGGGAAAAAAGCCGCGGAGCTACTCATCGACGTGGTTGCGGCCAACCTCAGGGCTACCCGCCGTATCAGCCTCGAAGCCCAGCTCATCGTGCGCGAGTCAGCCTGAGCCGGCCGGACCGGCTGCGGCAGGCTACACTGGCTTGAGAGCAGTTCTCCAATGCACGCGCAGTGTGAATGGATGTGCCAGGTGGCTTTTTCTTATGGAAGGAGCCACTTGAGAGGTGCGGCTTGATTCTGCACCCGTTGGAGAACCGCCATAGGTGCACAGGCATGAAACTCGGCGTGGGACTTTACCGGCACATGCTCAACGACGAGCACTTTGCGTTCGCCGTGCAGGCTGGCTGCACCCATATCATCGCGCACCTGGTGGACTACTTCAGGCAGGGCGAGTCCAACCCGGCCCACAACCAGCCCACTGGCGGCAAAGACAAGCCCTGGGGCGTGGCCGGCGACCCAGGCCGGTTATGGGCCGCCGAAGAGCTGACCCGCCTGCGCAAACAGGTGGAAGCCGCGGGCCTGAAGCTCGAAGCTATCGAGAATCTCGACCCCGCGCACTGGCACGACATCCTGCTCGACGGCCCCAAGCGCGCGCAGCACATCCACAACGTGCAGTCGATCGTGCGCGCCATGGGCGAAGCCGGCATCGGCACGCTGGGCTATAACTTCTCCATTGCCGGAGTCTGCGGACGCGTGAGCGGCCCCTTTGCGCGCGGCGGCGCGAAGTCCGTCGGCATGGACGGCCCCGTAGATACGCCCATTCCCAACGGGGTGGTCTGGAATATGACCTATGACGTGGACGCACCCGCCGGATTTCTGACGCAGACCACTCACGAGCAGCTATGGGACCGGCTGTGCCGATTCCTCGATGAAGTGCTGCCGGTGGCCGAGCAGGCCGGCGTGCGGCTCGCCGCGCATCCTGACGATCCGCCTATGCCGTCCCTGCGCCAGCAGCCGCGCCTTGTCTATCAGCCCGCCCTGTATCAGCGGCTCATCGACATTTCACCCAGCCCGAGCAACATGCTCGAGTTCTGCCTGGGCACGCTCGCCGAGATGACCGAGGGGGATCTTTATCAAGCTGTCGACCGGTACAGCAGCCAGGCGCGCCTGGCTTACGTGCACTTCCGCAATGTGAGCGGCAAGGTGCCGCATTATCACGAGACATTCATCGACGATGGCGACGTGGACATGCTGCGCGTGCTCGCCATTCTTCATCGCAATAGCTTCGATGGCGTGCTCATTCCCGATCACAGTCCGCAGATGGCCTGCGCGGCGCCATGGCACGCGGGTATGGCGCACACGCTGGGCTTCATGAAAGCCGCCATCACGGCCGTCGAGCGTGGAGTATTTTCGGAGTCCATGGCGGCTCAACCTGCCGTACATCCGGGCATGCGCGCGATCGATGGGCAGCCGCTCGAAAACCCGCATCCAATCCACTGAGCCTGCAATTGCCTTGTTTGCCATGCGGTTGCGCTCACGCGCGGCCCGCGTGTATTCTCGGTTTTGTTCGCGCACAAATCGCGGCTGAAAGGACCTGAATTCCGCTGATACTCGACAAGTTCAATCTCAAAGGCAAGACGGCGCTGGTCACGGGTTCGTCGCGCGGGCTGGGCGCGGGCATGGCAATTGCGCTGGCTGAAGCCGGCGCCAACGTAGCCGTTCACGGCTCCAGCGCAGCGCCTGAGGCCATGCGACAGAAGATTGCCGCCATCGGCGTCCGGTCTATCGCGCTGGTGGGCGATGTGGGCGATGCCGCAGTTTGCGCGCGGCTGGTAGAAGAAACCGTCCGGCACTTCGGCACGATCGATATCCTGGTCAACAACGCCGGCATCATTCGCCGCTCGCCCGCCGTCGAGCATCCGGAGGAAGACTGGAAGGCGGTTATCGATGTGAATCTCTCCAGCGTCTTCCGTCTCACGCAGCACGCCGGCCGGCACATGCTGGCGCGCGGCTCGGGCAAGATCATCAACATTGCCTCGCTGCTTACCTTTCAGGGTGGTATTACCGTGCCTTCTTACGCTGCGGCCAAGGGCGGCGTAGGGCAGCTTACCAAGGCCTTCGCCAATGAGTGGGCGTCGAAAGGCGTGAACGTCAACGCCATTGCGCCCGGCTACATGGACACGGACAACACCGAGGCGCTCAGGAAAAATCCCGAGCGCGCGCGGCAGATTCTCGAGCGTATTCCCGCCGGCCGCTGGGGAAATCCCGAAGATCTGGCCGGGGCCGTGGTTTTTCTTGCCTCGAGCGCAAGCGACTATGTGCACGGCCACATTCTCATCGTAGACGGCGGCTGGATGAACCGCTGATCGGTGTTGCCGGAGAGAGACAATGAGCGAAAGTGGAGTGGTTTATACGGCGACCGATGCGACCCCGGTCACGTCGCCTGAGCCGGGCATGCTGCGCCAGGTGCTGGCTTACAATCCGCAACTGATGCTGGTGCGCCATACCTTTGAAAAAGGCTGGAACGGCACGCGCCACAGCCATCCGCATCATCAAATGGTGTACGTTGTGCGCGGCCATATCTGCTTTCAGGCGGAGGGCAAAAGCTGGGATCTGCGCGGCGGCGACAGCGTCGTGGTGGACGGCGGCATCGCTCACCAGGCTTCGGCGCTCGAGGACTCCGAGGTTCTCGATATCTTCACGCCATTCCGCGAAGACTACGCCGGCTAAACAGCCTCGCGCCTCGGGAGGGTAATTCAGCATGATGAAAATGCGCTTGATTGCAGCTTCAGCGCTTGCCGCTCTGTGCGCGGGCGGCCTGAACGCCGGCGCGCAGACTCCCGAACCCGTGGGCCAGATCACCGGCATCGCGCATGTCGCCTATCGCGTCAGCAACCTGGACCGCGAGCTGGCCTTTCTTCACAAGCTCGGCTTCGAGGAGTCCTTTGCCTTCACCGCGAACGGCAAGACGAGCGAGGTCTTCGTCAAGATCAACGACCGCCAGTTCTTTGAGCTCTATCCGCAGGCCAGCCCTGCGCAGCCGCTCGGCTGGATGCACGTCTGCTACGAAGTAGGCGATCTGGGTGCCTTTGTGCCTGTGCTGACTGCCCGCGGCCTCAATCCCACGCCGGTCAAGAAAGCCGGAGCCGGCAATTTGATCTCTGTGCTCAACGACCCCGACGGACGCGTCACCGAGTTCACGCAGTATATGCCCGGCTCGAAGCACACCCTGGACCGCGGCCAGCACCTCGGCGCCAATCGCATCTCCACCGAGCTGCTTGGCTTTGAGCTTCCGGTCACCGATCTGAAGGCCGCGCGCAGGTTCTACACGGCTCTTGGCTTCGATGTAGACCAAACCGGCAACGGCTTGCGCCTCAGCCTCATGAGCAGCCCCGATCTGCGCATCGAGCTGCCGCAGTACCGGCCCGGCCTCAAGGTGCAGTCGCTCTTCCCGGTGGCTGACGCGCGTGCGGCTGCCAGCCAGCTTCAGGCAGCGGGCGTGAACGCGGCTCTCAACGATAAGCTGGTCTTTGTCCAGGATCCGGACGGCAATTCGCTGGTGCTGCTCGAAACCAAGCCGGAGCAGTAAGCGAAATGCGGCTCAGCCTTGCTCCGGCGGCAGCCGCTTGGCTTCTTCCTCGCCGTCCAGCACGCGAAATACGCCTTCGGCCAGCGCGCGCAGATCGTCTTCGCCGGGAAAGTTCGCGATCGGCGCAATCCACTCGAGATACGAGCAGAGCTTGTTGACGATCCGCCGGGAGCAGGCCATGCTGCCGGTAAGCAGAACCGCATCCACCTTGCCCTGCAACACGGTCGCCATGGCGCCAGCTTCCTTGGCGATCTGGTAGAGCATGGCGTCCATCACCACCTCGGCCTCGTGGTCGCCTGTCTCGATGCGCTGCTCCACCTCCATCGGGTCGCGCGTGCCCAGGTAGGCAAACAGCCCTCCGTCTCCAAAGACGTGGCGGTCAAGCTCGGCCTGCGTGTAGCGTCCGCTGAAGCAGAGCTTGATGAGCTCCCGCGCCGGCAGCGAACCCGTGCGATCGGGCCCGAACGGACCCTCCTCGATGGAGTTGCAGTCGATCATCAGGCCGTCGCGGTGTGCCGATACGGTGATGCCGTTGCCCATGTGCACCACCACCAGGCGCATCGAAGCGTACTCGCGTCCGCGGCCGCGCGCGAAGCGCCTGGCCACAGCCTTCGAGTTCAGCACATGGCCCACGCAGGACCGCGGCACAAGGTGCGAGCCGGAGAACCGCGCGCAGTCCTGCCACTCGTCCGCCGTCACTGGATCCACCACGTAAGCATTCACGCCCACGTCGCGCGCGAACTCGAGCGCCATCACCGCGCCCAGGTTAGCCGCGTGTTCTCCACGCTCGGCCCGGCGCAGTTCTTCCACCATCGCGTCGTCCACCAGGTAGGTGCCGCCGGTGGTGGGCCGCAGCAGGCCTCCGCGGCCGGCCACGGCCGCAAACGGCTCGCCGCCGCACCCGCGCGCGGTGTACCCGGCGATCTCCAACTCCTCGCGAATCAACCCGGTGCGATATCCGGCGCGCGTCAGCAATGGCTGTCCGCAGAACTGCGCCTGCTCCTCTTCGCCATGGCGAATCGTCCGAACCAGTTGCTGACCGGCTCGTGTGAAGACGCCGAATTTGGTCGACGCCGCTCCTGGATTGATGGCGAGGACCAGACCGCTCGCGAAATTCAAGCGCCACCTCTGGAGTGCGTGTCCTGGGGGGATGGGCTGGTGCCTTCGAGTTTACCGCGAACCCGGCTCAGGCGGCATTCCGGGGCAAAAAGCGGTTCGAATCAGGGCCCAAATGCTGCGCTGGCCGGTGCGGCTCCGTTTTGAATCACACCCAATCCCTGCTATCCTTGAAGATACCATCCCTCAAGAGCGGGAAACGTCGAAAAACACACGATTGAAAGAGGTTACACGTGGCTAACACCACCAGGATCACAGATAAGCTGGAACGCAAGAAGCTGAAGCGCGCGGCGCGCAAGAAAGCGGCCCCCAAGGCCAAGCGCACCACCCCGCGCGGCTCGAACAAGAGAAAAGTGAAGAAAATGGCCCGCGGCCAGTCGAAGCGGTAATCATCCGGGTTCCGGGCGCATCCAGAGCAGCGCGCCCGGAATCTGTTCCTCCTCTACGACAGAAGCTTGTATGCTGTCCTAAATCCCGCCGCGTGGCGAGTCGAGGAGATTTTTCCCTGCCCAGCCAACTGCTTGCGCGCAAATCAATCGACAAGCTCATCCGGGACTCGGAAGAACCCGAGCACCGTCTCAGAAAATCACTCGGGCCGTGGTCGCTTACGGCGCTGGGCATTGGTGCGGTCATCGGCTCGGGCATCTTCACGGTCATTGGCACGGCCATCTCCGGCGAGCGGTTCGATACCTCAAGCATTCTCAATACGCCGCTAGCCGATTTCCTCATCCGCCACACGGCGATGGCCGGCCGTCCCGGCGCCGGCCCGGCCATCGCCGTCTCACTGGTGCTGGTGGCCATCGTCTGCGCGCTCACCGGCCTGTGCTACGCCGAGCTGGCGTCGATGATCCCCATTGCCGGGTCGGCTTATACCTACACCTACGCCACGCTCGGTGAGCTCGTCGCCTGGATCATCGGCTGGGATCTGATCCTGGAGTACGCCGGCTCGAACATGAGCGTCAGCGTGGGCTTTGCCGCGCACGTCGTCGATCTCCTCGACTGGTTCGGCCTGCATCCCAGCGCCCGATGGATTTCACCGGCCTACCTGCCCGACGGTCTGCAGGACCTGGCCGGCCACACGATCTACAATCCCGGCTGGCACTTCGGCTTCAACATTCCCGCGTTCCTCATCGTCCTGTTCCTCACCGTCGTCCTGGTGCGCGGTATCCGCGAGTCGGCCTCGACCAACAACATGATGGTCGCGTTCAAGCTGATCGCCATCCTCATCTTCGTCTTCGCCGCCATCGGCTTCATCCATCCCGGCAACTGGCATCCCTTCATGCCCAACGGCTGGTCGGGCGTGCTCACCGGCGGGTCAATCATCTTTTTCACGTACATCGGTTTCGATTCGGTCTCGACGGCCGCCGAGGAGTGTCGCGATCCGCAGCGCGATCTGCCCATCGGCATCATCTCCACGCTGGTTGTGTGCACGGTGCTCTACGTCGCCGTCGCCGTCTGTCTCACCGGCCTTGTCCCGTGGCAATCCATGGTGGGCGACGCCGCTCCGGTGGTGAACGCGCTCAAGAAGCTGTCGATCCTGCCCGGCGGTCACCCGCTCCACTGGATCAGGCTGGTGGTGCTCTTCGGAGCGCTCATGGGCATGATCTCGTCGATCCTCGTCTACCAGATCGGCCAGTCGCGGGTGTGGTTTTCCATGTCGCGCGACGGGCTGCTGCCGCGGGTCTTCAGCTCGGTGCATCCGTACTTTCGCACGCCGGCATTTTCCACCTGGGTCGCCGGGTTCGTGGTCGCCATTCCCTCGGGCCTCTTCGACATCGGCACGCTGGCGGACTTGTCGAACATCGGCACGCTGTTTGCCTTCGTGCTCGTCTCGCTGGGAGTCATCGTGCTGCGCTATCGCGAGCCGGAGCGGCGCCGCGGCTTTTATGTCCCCGGCGGGCCGATAATCCCGGCGCTCAGCGTAATCTTCTGCTTTCTGCTCATGGCCGGCCTACCTATCATCACCTGGTACCGCTTCCTGATCTGGCTGGTGATCGGACTGGCGATCTACTTCTTCTATAGCCGCTACCGGTCTGAGTTTGCCAAGCCCCGCTAAACGCGATGCAGAGAAACCCGTGAAAATCCGGCACAAAGTCCTGCTCACAACTCTCATCACGCTCGCCATTGGCGGCATCTACCTGTTCTCTGTCTGGGAGCACCGGCGCAATCCCGGCGTGATCGCCAACCGGAGCCTCGACCAGGACCTTACGCCGGACGACGTGGCCATTGTGCGCAAGATGTTCATGACCTCGTTCAGCGACACGCTCGTGCTCCAGGGCAAAAGCGTGTGGATGAAAGACGGATACACGATGCCTTATTTCCCGTTCTCAGGCGGCCGCATCGCGTTCACGAAGCGCGCCGGATTGGTCCCCGCGGCGCAGCGGCTGGATGTCAATAAGATCGTGAAGGCGTCGCCGCCGGCCTCGGCCGACGACGGCATCGATCACGGCAGCCGGCAGGTGTTTGCAGTCTTTGCGCTGCCCGGCGACGCACAGCTTTACGCTACGGCGATTGGGGTGATCGACGGCGCCCAGGAGCAGTACTATTGCGACCTGCTCTTCTACTACGACGATCCGCACACCATCTACGACAACTGGCCCAAAGATGTGTGGGCTGCGATCGATGCACACCAGGTAAAGCCCGGCATGAGCGAGCTGGAGACGCGGATGTCGATCGGCCAGAAGATACAGACCGAAGGAGGGTCAGAGGGCAACCGGACCGTGACCTACGATCAGAACGGCAAGCACTGGACGATTGCGTACACTGATAATCACGCGACGTCGATCAAGACCGAGTAAGCGCGTGGCGGCATGCAGAGAATGACGGAACCCAGCGACCACGGCGAATTAACCGGCTTCATCCGCCGCCTGCCCAAGGCCGAGCTGCACCTGCATCTCGAGGGCGCCATCCTGCCAGCAACGCTGATCGAGCTGAGCGCTCGCCACGACGCCCGCCCACTCACGCTGGCTGAAGCCAAAGCACTCTACCAGTTCACGAACTTCACTGAATTCATCGAGTCGTTCCGGGCGGTCACGCGCCTGCTCAGCGGCCCGGAAGACTACGAGCTGGCCGCCTGGCGGATGATGGAGCATCTGGCCGCGCAAGGCGTGGTGCACGCCGAGGTGTACATCTCGGTGGGCGTCATCTACATGTGGCGCAACCACGATCCGGAGTGCTTTGAGCCCATCTTTGCCGGCCTGGAGCGCGCCCGCCAGCGCGCCGAGCGCGAGCTTGGCCTCTCGCTTTACTGGATCTTCGACGCCGTGCGCCACTTCACCGTGCCGGAAGCAGAGCGGGTCTTCCAGAAAGCTGCCGTCCTGCGCGCGCAGTACCCGTCCATCGTCGGCATCGGCCTGGGCGGCGACGAGCGGCGCTCCGGCTCCGTGCCTTTTCGCGAGCTTTATGCAGAGGCGCGCTCCGCCGGCCTGCGGCTGACCAACCACGCCGGCGAAACTACCGGTCCCGAGGCCATCCGCGAGGCACTTTCCATCGGCTCGGAGCGGCTGGGCCACGTGCTTTCGGCCATCCAGGACCAGGCCCTGCTCGAAGAGCTGAAGGCCCGGCAAATCGGCATGGAGCTGAACCCGACCTCGAACGTCCGCACCGGCGTCTGCCCGTCGTTTGCCGCGCACCCGCTGCGCCGCTACTTCGAGATGGGGCTGCTGGTCACGCTGAACTCCGACGATCCGGCCTTCTTTGGCTCGGACGTGGCCAACGAGTACTTGCTGGCGCACACCGCGCAGGGTTTTACCCGCGAAGAACTGCGCCAGCTTGCGGCCAACTCCTTCCGCTCCAGCTTTCTGCCCGAGACGGCCAAAGCCGCGTGGCTTGCCCGCATTGAAGCTATTCAGTAAACAGCTTTTGGCTCCGGCTGGCGCGGAGCGGGCCAGCGCCATCGAATCTGCGGTATCATGATGGCATCAGGAGGCTGCTTCATGTCCGTTGAACCCGAATCCCCCGCATCCGCAGAGGAGTCCGCCGAGCTCGAGAAGTGCGGATGGAAGACCGTGCGGGTGATCACGTGGTTCTCGGTGGGCATGGCAGTGGCCGCTCTGGGCATCTATGTGGGCAACGAACTGCGCTGCCGCGCGAAGTTCAAAAAGCGCACGCCCTATGATTTCTATGCCAACGCCGGCGAGCAGCAGGCCAGCGAGTTTGGCATGGGCATCTAGTGTGGCGTCCCCGAAGTTGGTGCCATAAGTTGACACCTCAAACCGCAGGTCCCGCCACGGCGACCCTCGCTCAGGATGACGGGTTTGTTGGAGGGATGCTCTCCGCGAATGCACCGAGATTAGCACTCACACCTGCATCACTTCCGCCTCTTTCCGCTTGGACATCTCTTCCATCTTGCGGATCTCGTCGTCGGTCATCTTCTGCACCTCTTCGAGCGCGCGCTTCTCTTCGTCCTCGCTGATCTTCTTTTCCTTGGCCAGCTTCTTGAGCGCCTCGTTGCCGTCGCGGCGCACGTTGCGCACCGCCGTGCGATGCTCTTCGAGCACCTTGTTCAGGTGCTTCACTACGTCGCGCCGCCGCTCCTCGGTCATGGGCGGCACGGGCACGCGGATCACCTTGCCATCCGAGATAGGATTAAAGCCCAGGTCCGACGCCTGGATGGCCTTCTCGATTTCCTTGATCGTCGTCGGGTCCCAGGGCGAGATCAGGATCGTCTGCGGCTCGGGCGTGGAGACCTGCGCCATCTGGTTCACGGGCGTATGTGTGCCGTAGTAGTCCACCTTGATCTGGTCCAGCATGTGCACGCTGGCGCGGCCGGTTCGCGTCGATGCCAGGTTGGCCTGGAAGTCAGTCACCGACTGATCCATGCGCCGCTTCAAATCGTTGTAAAGGTCTTTGAGCGCCGGAATGCCGCCCATATTCGCAGGTGCCATCGCTTCACATCCTCGTCAAGCTACAGAATGCCACGCGCTATTTTACTAGAGCAGGACGGTGGTAGAGCTGCTTCATGGAAATCACCTTCACCGCTCCCGACGCCCTGGTCTCACGAGCGAAAGCCCGCGGCCTGTCGGCAGAAATCTATATCGAGCGGCTGCTCGATGAGGTTGCCACAGCATCCGCTGACCGTGAGCGGGGACGGCTGCGTGAGCAAGCTGATTACGTTTCATAAACACCAGTCGCGTTTTGCCGGCAGCTTCCCGCCGGTTACACCACCGCCAGGCCGGTGGCCGCTGCCTGCTCGTGCGCGTGATAGCTCGAACGCACCAGCGGCCCTGACTCCACATGGCGGAAGCCCATCTTCAGCGCTTCCGTCTTCAGCTCGGCAAACTCGCGCGGCGTGTAGAGTCGCGCCATGGGCAGGTGATCGCGCGAGGGGCGCAGATACTGGCCAATGGTGAGAATGTCGCAGCCTACGCCGGCCAGGTCGCGAAAGACCTCCAGCAACTCACGCGTCTCCTCGCCCAGGCCCACCATGACGCCCGACTTCGTAATGCCCTGCGGTCGCAGCTCTTTCGCATCGCGCAGCAGCTTGAGTGTCCGCTCATAGCGTCCCCCGGAGCGCACCACGCGATAAAGCCGCGGCACGGTCTCCGTGTTGTGGTTCAGCACCTCGGGCTGCGCTTCCACCACAATGCGGATCGCCTCTTCGTTGCCCTGAAAGTCGGGAATCAGCACCTCGACGCGGCAACCCGGCGCCTGCCGCCGGATCTCATTGATTACCATGGCGAAGGCCCGCGCACCACCCACCAGGTCGTCGTCGCGGTTCACGCTGGTAATCACGGCATGCTGCAGTCCCAGCGCGGCCACCGCCTCCGCCACGCGCCGCGGCTCGTCGAAGTCAATGGGCTCGGGCCGCCCTTTCGGCACTGCGCAGAACCCGCACCGCCGCGTGCACAGGTTGCCCAGCATCATGAAGGTTGCCGTCTTGTGATGCCAGCACTCGCCAATGTTCGGGCAGTGCGCGCTCTCGCACACGGTGTGCAGGTTGAGCGAGCGCGCCAGTTGCTTGAGCGAGTGGTAGTTCTCGCCCATCGGCGCGCGCGCCTTCAGCCACTCCGGCTTGGGAGCGGGCGTGCGCTGCGCCGGCTCGATCTGCACCAAATCCATCGCGTCCCTCACGCTTTTCATTGTACCGGCAGCCGGTTTCCTTCATCTGCCCGGCGCAAAAACCCCTCGGCGCGCTACCGCAGCTTCTCGCGCACCTCGGTCCTTATCAGGTAAAGGAAGAACACAAAGTTCAAAGCCCCCTGCACGAGCCCCGCCGCCTGGTGGTCGCTCGCAAAGAGCCACCAATTGTAGCCGGACAGCAGCACCACCGCGGCCAGCGCCAGGGACCACGCCCACCGGAACAGCGTCAGCAGTCCCGCGCTCGATGCGATGAAAAGCACCGAAAATACCAGGAACACCGGCGGATAGCGCCTTCCCGAAACAACTCCCAGGACAATGACCCCTGCCAGCACCAGCAGGTAAAGCGCGATGGCCGCCAGTCCCGGCAGTGGCAACTGGATGGCCAGCGGCACAGTGCCCGCAGGCGCTTTGCCGCCAGCCTGCTTCGCGCCATCGTCCCTTCCGGTGTTGGTAGACTTTTCCGTCATAGCGTGTGCAGGTAAGCCAGCAAATCCTGCAACTGCTCATCGTCCAGAGGCGTTGCCGGCATCATGCCGCGCCCGTGCAGGATCACCGACGCAAGCCGCTCATCGGTGGGCGGCATGCCTGAAGGCATAGCTTTGACCTTCGTAATCGCCTGCAGCCCCGGTCCGTTCAGCCCATGGGTCGTTGTAGGATAGTGGCACCGCGCGCAGTAGCGTTGAAAGACCGCTGCGCCGCGCGCCTCCTGCGGTGTCCACTCGGAGGCCGGCTTGGATGGTGGCAGTTGCCGGCAGCCAGCCAGATCAATCGCCACTGCCGCGCAGGCCGGCAGAGCCAGGAATGCGAGAAATGTCGATACGCGCACTAGCTTTGATGATACAGTGTCAATCCGCCGCGGCAATCGCCTCCGCAATGCGGTCGATGGCCTGCTCTTCCGCCTCGCTGCCTGGCCGCCGCCCATTCACCAGGATGGAGAACGCCAGCGTCTTTCCGCTGGCCGCGGTCAGGTAGCCGGTAAGCGTCGTCACTTCTTTGAGTGTCCCTGTCTTGGCCCACATCTTGCCTTGCAGCGGCGTGTTGACGAATCGGCTCTCTAGCGTCCCGTCCACGCCGGCAACCGGTAGCGTATCGCGCCACTCCTGCCCCCAGGGCTGCCTGGCCGCATAGTCCAGCAACCGCGTAAAGGCGCGCGGCGCAATGCGGTCGTCCGTGCTCATCCCCGAGCCGTCGTAAAGAAAAAAGTCCTCGTCGCTGATGTCCGCGTCGGTCAGAAACTGCCGCACCACCCGCGCGCCTTCAGCAAAGCTGCCGTCTGAGCCCTCCAGCTTGCCCAGCAGCCGCAGCAGCAGCTCGGCATGCAGGTTCTGGCTGGTCTTGTTGGTCACCTTGATGTCTTCGGCAATCGGCGCCGAAATGCGCGCCGCCAGCACCCTCCGCCCGTCCAGGGCCCCCGCCACCGTGGTCAGCGTAACCGGCGCGAACTTCAGCGGCTGCTCGCGCTCGGCGGCAAAGTTGCCGCTGTCATTCGGATACCTGTGCCGCGACTCGGCCGCAGTGTCGGCCAGAATTCCCCGCGCCGCCAGCGCCTGCTGAAACGCCTCGGCCGTAAACTGCGCCGGATCGCTAATCGCCAGCTCCACGTGCAATCCGCCGGCCGGCGCCGTTCCCCAGGCGCGCACCAGCATGCTCCCCGGCCGTCGCTCCAGCCCCGGATGCGCCACCTCGCCGGAGGGTGCCGGTGTCATTGTGTTGTCCAGCGTGTAGTAGTCCACGTTCGGCGACCACGTGCCCACCGTGGCTCCCGGAGCCGAAGAGTCCGGTGCCAGCGTCAATCCGATCGCGTTGTCGTCCAACGTCAGCGCCGACACCGGTGCGCCATACGCCCACTGCAGATCGTCCCAGCTCCACGCCTGCCCATAGGGCTCGTCGAGAAAGTAGCTGTCGTCGCCCACCACGCTGCCCGTGATAGCCCGCACGCCTGACTGTTCCACCTGCTCGGCCAGCAGGTTCAGCGCCGCCATCGGATTCGGCCTGGCCTCCGCGTCGTGATTCTTCGCCGCCGCTCCCGGCTCCTCATACGGATAATGCCGTGCGCTGATCGTCGGATCACCCACCCCCAGCAGGATCAGGTCGCCGTGCAGCGTGCCGCCGCTGTCCACGTCGCCATCGCCCACCACGTAGGTCGTCCAGGTAAGCGTATCCACCGGCAGCAGCGCAAAGGCCGCGGTGGTGGTGGTGAGCTTGGCATTCGACGCCGGCGTAAATAGCTTGCCGTCGTTGAGCGCGTACACCGGTTGCCCGTCCAGCGTCGTCACGCTGATGCCGAACTCGGCGTGGCTCAGCGCCGGCTCCGCCAGAATCGCAGCAATCTGCTCCGCCAGCGTGCCCGTCGCTGCGACTTTGCGCTCCGCAGGATGCGCATGGCGCGTCTGCGCAATCAGCTCACATTGAAAACCGAGCAGGCCCGCCAGTGCAATCGCCAGAATCCGCCTGAAGATTTGCATGCCCGGAGTGTAGCAGGACCACAGCACAAATCGAGATACCATCGATGATGGAAGGCTATGAGAAGCGCAACCCCATGGCGGCTCCGCACCCGCACGCTCGAGCTTGGCGCGCGCACGCTCGTCATGGGCGTCGTCAACATCACGCCCGACTCCTTCAGCGATGGCGGTGCTTTTCTCGTTCCTGATGCCGCCGTGGCGCACGCACTGCAATTGCTCGACGAAGGCGCAGACCTGCTCGATCTGGGTGCCGAGAGCACCCGTCCCGGCTCGCGCGCCGGCGGCGATGCGCCAGCCGTCAGCGCCGCAGAAGAGCAGGCTCGCCTGCTGCCCGTCCTCGAAGGCATCCTGCGCGCACGGCCGGATGCGATCGTCTCCGTGGACACCTACAAAGCCTCGACCGCGCGCGCAGCCCTCGCCGTCGGCGCCGAGATCATCAACGATGTCAGTGGATTCACCTGGGACCCGGCTCTTGCATCGGTCTGCGTGGAGTTCGGCGCAGGCGTAGTGCTGACGCACACCCGCGGCCGCCCCGAAGAATGGCGTACCCAGCCGCAGCTCGCCCCCGATGCTCTATTGAAGACCGTGCACGACGGCCTGGCTGCAAGTCTCGCAACCGCGCGGTCCACCGGAATCCAGCCGCACGCCATCGTTCTCGATCCCGGCTACGGCTTTGGTAAGCGCCTCGACGAAAACTATACCCTGCTCGTCCGCCAGCGTGAGCTGCTCACACTGGGCCGCCCGCTGCTCGCCGGACTCAGCCGCAAATCCTTCCTCGGCCACACGCTTGCCGCGCTTCGCGGCGGCCATCCCGCTCCCCAATCTGTTCCTGTCGACGCGCGCGAAAACGCCAGCCTTGCCGCACTCACCGCCGCCATTCTCCACGGCGCATCCATCATCCGCGTCCACGCTGTCCGTCCCGCAATCGAGGCCGCATGCATCGCCGACGCCATTCTCGCCGCGTCGTGAGCCCGCATCCACGCGTAAAATGAAGCACGAAGGATCGCGCAACCCGATGAAGACCCGCTTCGCCTTTGGCAAATCCGGCATCGACGTCTCCGTTCCCCACCCCATCGGCTGTCACGTGGCGCACACCCGCTCCGCGCCCGCGCTGGCTGACGTTGCCGCCGCGCTCAACGCTGCGCTCGACCACCCCATCGGCAGCCTGCCGCTGACCGAGCTTGCGGCGGGCAAGCGCACCGCGGCCATCTCCGTCTGCGACATCACGCGCCCCGCGCCCAATCGCATCACGCTGCCGCCGTTGCTCGCGCGCCTCCACGCTGCCGGCATTCCCGTTGAAGGCATCACCATCCTCATCGCCACCGGCCTGCACCGCGCCGCCACGCCCGAGGAGCTCGACATCATCCTCGGCCCCGGAATCGCCGCGCAATATCACGTCGTCAGCCACGACGCGCGCGATCTCGCCGCCCATCGCCCGCTGGGCGCAACCCGCCGCGGCACGCCCGTTTACATTGACGAGCGCTTCATGGCCGCCGACCTGCACATCACTCTCGGCTTCGTGGAGCAGCACCTGATGCTCGGCTTCTCCGGCGGCCGCAAGCTCATCGCGCCCGGCCTGGCCGCGCAGGAGACCATCAAGGTCATCCACTCGCCGCGCTTCATGCGCGAGCCGCTGGCCACCGAGGGCTCTATCGAGCACAACCCGCTCCACGCCGAGCTGGTCGAGATCGCCTCCATGGCCCGCCACGACTTCATGCTCGACGTCACACTCACCCGCGAGCGCGGAATCTCCGGCGTCTTCGCCGGCCATCCGGTCAAGGCCCACGCCGCGGCCGTAAGTTTTCTCGAAACTACTTCTCTCGCGCCCGTTCCCGCGCTGGCTGACGCCGTCATTACCTCGGCCGCCGGCTATCCCCTCGACCTTACCTTTTATCAAACAGTGAAAGGCCTCACCGCCGCGCAGCACATCCTCAAGCCTGGCGGACGCATGCTGGTGCTGGGTGAATGCGCAGAGGGCATGGGCTCGCCTGAGTTCGCGCGCATGGTCGCCAGCTACCCCGGCCACGCTGCATTTCTTGAGCAGATTCGCGACGGCTCGCGCGTGGAAGTCGATCAGTGGCAGTTGGAGCGCCTGGCGCTGGTCGGCGTCAAGCACGAGCTCTACTTCTACACGCCCGGCATCCCCACCGCGCAGTTCGGCGCGCTTGCACCGCGCACTTTCGCCCATCTCGACCAAGCCATCGCCGCTCTGCTCGAGGGATTACCCGCGGACGCACTGGTCGTGCTCATCCCTGAAGGTCCCTACACCTACGCCCGCCCTGAGCCGGCGCTCGCGTAGTGGCTACTTCTTCTGCGCCGCCAGCTTCTTCTGCGCGTCGATGAACCGCCGCAGCCGGTCCAGCGTCCGCGCTTTGCCGAAGATCATCATGCTCTCCAGCAGCGGCGGACTCATCTGGCTCCCCGTCAGAATCGTCCGCAGCAGCATGAAATTTTCTTTCACTGACCAGCCCTGTTGCTCGCCAAGCTGCTTCAACGCTGCCTCGATCGCCGACGCATTCCACTCCGCCGCTTCCAGCACCGTCAACTGCTCGCCCGCAAAGGCCAGCGTCTCTTCGAGCATGCGCTTCTTGGGCAGAAAAACTTCAGGCGATGGCAGAACATTGTCTGAGAAGAAAAATCCGGTCAGATTCCCGAACTCGCTCAGCGTTTCGATGCGCGTCTGCACCAGCGCTGCAATCGCGCTCAGGTACTCGTCCGCAAGCACGGATTTGCGCAGCTCGGCGTAGAACGCTTCCGGCGTAAGCGCGCGCAGATACTCGCCGTTGAGCCAGCGCAGCTTGGTCAAATCGAAGACCGGTCCGCCCAGCCGGATGTTGCGGATATTGAAGTGCTCGATCATCTCCTGGAGCGTGAACTTTTCGCTCGCGTTGTTGATCTCCGCCGGCATGCCGCCGCCCATCAGCCCGAGAAAGTTGATCATCGCTTCCGGCAGAAAACCCGCCTGCCGGTAGTACACCAGCGACACCGGATTCTTGCGCTTCGAAATCTTGCTCTTGTCCTGGTTGCGCAGGAGCGGCATGTGCCAGAACCGCGGCGCATCCCATCCGAAGAACTGGTAAAGCAGCACGTGCTTGGGCGTCGAAGAGATCCACTCCTCGGCGCGGATTACGTCCGAGATCTGCATCAGGTGATCGTCCACCACGTTGGCCAGGTGATAGGTCGGGAATCCGTCGGACTTCATCAGCACCTGGTCGTCCACGTTGTTGTGGTTGAAGGTGATCTCGCCGCGCAGCTCGTCGCGAAACGTCGTCGAGCCTTCGACCGGCACCTTCATGCGAATGGTGCAGGGCGTGCTTTCAAAAAGTTTGAGTTGGATCTGATCGTTCGTTAGATTCCGGCACGTTCCCGGATACCGCGGCGGCACCTTCGCCGCCATCTGCTGTCGGCGCACCGCTTCCAGCTCTTCCGGCGTGCAGAAGCAGCGATATGCCGTGTCGTTGGCGAGCAGCTTCTCCACATATTCGCGATAGATCGCGGCCCGCTCCGACTGCCGGTACGGCCCGAACGGCCCGCCCACATCCGGACCCTCGTCCCACTCGATGCCCAGCCAGCGCAGCGCGTCGAAGATCATCTGCTCGGACGTGGCCACGAACCGCGCCCGGTCCGTGTCCTCAATGCGCAGGACGAACTTTCCCCCGTGCTGCCGCGCATAGAGAAAGTTGATGAGGCCAATGTAAGCCGTGCCCACGTGCGGATCGCCGGTAGGCGAGGGCGCAATACGCACCCGGATATTCTCAGTAGAAATCGTCATAGCCGCCAACCTTTGATGTTAGCAGCCAAGGTGCGAGGAGTTGGAGTCAGGTAGTGGGTCAGTCAGGGCAAACGCATCTTAATTTGCCACTCCGAGGAGGCGCAGCAAA
>JASHPJ010000021.1 GCA_030038195.1 Acidobacteriaceae bacterium | reverse complement strand
TCACCTGGCCCTTCACCACGCGGTCGCCCTCGCGGACGACAGGCTTTTGATTGATGCAGGTATTCTGGTTCGAGCGCTTGAACTTGATGAGCTGGTAGATGTCCGAACCCACCTCGCGCGAGAGCTGCGTGGGATGGTGCTCGCCCTCGACGCGCACGATGATGCGCTCGGAGTCCACCGAGTCCACGATGCCGTTGCGCTTGGCCAGGATCACGGCGCCGGAGTCGCGCGCGGTCACGCCCTCCATGCCCGTGCCCACCAGCGGAGCCTCGGCCACCAGCAGCGGAACCGACTGGCGCTGCATGTTGGCGCCCATCAGCGCGCGGTTGGCGTCGTCGTGCTCCAGGAACGGCACCAGCGAAGCAGCCACCGACACAAGCTGCTTGGGGCTGACGTCGATGTAGTCCACCTCGGCGCGGTTCACCAGCACGAAGTTACCCTGGCGGCGCGCATTCACCAGGTCCTCGGTGATCTCGCCCTTGTCATTGAACTCGATGTTGGCCTGCGCGATGGTGTGCTTGTCCTCTTCCCACGCCGACAGGTAGAAGCTGTACGGAATATGGTCGATGGCGCGCTTGCCGGCCTTCTTGAGCTGCGCATTGAGGCGCGCGGCCTCCTCCTTCTCGATGTGGTCGCCCACGCGCAGGCCGCTTTCGCCGGCGTTGACGATCTCCACGTAGTCGAGAATGCGCGAGTCCTTCACCTTGCGGTAAGGTGACTCGATGAAGCCGTACTCGTTGATGCGCGCAAAGCACGAGAGCGAGCTGATCAGGCCGATGTTCGGACCCTCCGGCGTCTCGATGGGGCAGATGCGGCCGTAGTGCGTCGGATGGACGTCGCGGACTTCGAATCCGGCCCGCTCGCGCGACAGACCGCCCGGCCCGAGCGCCGACAAACGCCGCTTGTGCGTGATCTCCGAGAGCGGGTTGGTCTGGTCCATGAATTGAGACAACTGCGAAGACCCGAAGAACTCGCGGATGGCGGCCATCACCGGCTTGGCGTTGATCAGGTCGTGCGGCATGGCCGTCGAGAGCTCCTGGTACACGCTCATCTTCTCCTTGATGGCGCGCTCCATGCGCACCAGGCCGATGCGGAACTGGTTCTCCATCAGCTCGCCCACGGCGCGCACGCGGCGATTGCCCAGGTGATCGATGTCGTCCACCACGCCCACGTTCTTGCGCAGCTTGAGCAGGTAGCGGATGGTCGCGTAGAAGTCCTCGGGCGTCAGCGTGCGGTGATCGAGCGGCGTGGCGTCCTGGCTCTCGTAGAGCTTGATGTTGAACTTCAGCCGGCCCACGCGCGAGAAGTCGTACTTGCGCGGGTCGAAGAACATGCCCTCGAAGAGCGCAGTCGCGGTGTCCAGCGTCGGCGGGTCGCCGGGGCGCAGCTTGCGGTAGATTTCGATCAGCGCCTCTTCCGGCTTGTGCACCGAGTCGCGCTTGAGCGTGTTGGTGATGATGTTGCCCACGTCGTCGCGGTCGGGGAAGAAGACCTCGAAGCTGGTGGTACCCGAAGCCAGCACCTTGTGCAGGCGGTCGGCGGTCAGCTCCACGTTGGCCTCGACGATCACTTCGCCGGTCGTGGTGTCAATCACGTCCGCCGCGGTGATCGCGCCATCGAGCTCGGCTGATTCCACCTCTACCTTGTCGATCGCCGCCGTGCGCAGCGCCTTCAGCGAGTGGCCGGTGATCTTGCGGCCGGAGTGCGCGATCTCCTCGCCCTTGTAGGCGATGGCGTGCGCGGGCTTGGCGCCCAGCAGGTGCGTGGCCTTGCCTTCCTCGGCAACCGTCCAGAACAGCTTGCCGTCCTGAACCTGGATGCGATCCACAGTGTAGAAGGTCTTGAGGATCTCCTCGTCCGAGCGCAGGCCCAGCGCGCGCAGGAAGATGGTGCCCAGGAACTTGCGCTTGCGGTCGATGCGCACGTAGAGCGTGTTCTTCTGGTCGTACTCGAACTCCACCCACGAGCCGCGATAAGGAATGATCTTGCCCAGGAAGTAGGTGCGGTTGTTGGCCGTCTCGAAGAAGACGCCCGGCGAGCGGTGCAACTGCGAAACGATCACGCGCTCGGTGCCGTTTACGATGAAGGTGCCGTTCGGCGTCATGAGCGGAATATCGCCGAAGAAAACCTCTTGTTCTTTAATGTCACGGATGGTCTTGTTGCCCGTCTCTGGGTCCTTGTCGTAGATGGTCAGGCGCACCGTAACCTTGAGCGGAGCAGAGAAGGTCATGCCGCGCTCTTCGCACTCCTGCTGGTCGTACTTGAGCTGCAGGCTCACCGGGTCGCCGCACTTGTTGCAGAAGTCGGGCACGTTGCGGTTGTAGGTGCCGCACTTCTGGCAGAGCACGTCGCCGGGCAGGAAGGGATCGGTGATGACCATGGCGCCGCAGTGCACGCAGGCCGTGCGCAGGTGGTGCAGCCCCTTCAGGTGGCCGCACTTGCACTCCCAGTTGCCAATCGAGTAGTCCACAAAGTCGAGCTGCGAGATGCCGCGGAAGTCGGTGATCGGAAAGACCGAGACGAAGACCGATTGCAGCCCCGAGTCGTCGCGCTCGTTGGGCAGCTTGTCCATCTGCAGAAAGCGCTCATAGGAACGCCGCTGGACTTCAATCAGGTTGGGAATCTGGGTTGCGGTGGGAATCTTGGAAAAATCGAGCCGGCTGCGAATCGCGCGCTTCTCGTTGGACATGATCACTCCTGAGCCTCGTCGGTGCGGCGACCGGACCGTGTTCCGCGGGTCGCCGGGCCGGCGCCCGAGTCTCGATGGCGCCGGAAGATTACGGTGAATCCGTCGTAAACCAGACTTGCAGGCCATGGAACTGCGGTCTGCATGCGCATCCGGCCAGTTTGCGGGGCAGGCCCGCAACCGGCCAGGGTATCCCGATCAGGAGGTTACGCGAGGGCCGCGCGCAGCACGCGGACTGGGCATTGCCGCGCATCCGCCACATGGGCTAGACTGCGCACATTCGCAGGAAGCAAGCCCTGCGGTTCAGCCCCGTAATGCCGGGAAAAACCGCAATCGGAGGTTATGCGCCCAGGGCCGTAGGGAGTAAAAATCCTGTTCACGTCGATGCCGGCTACCAGACACGAAAGGCTCGTAAGGACGCAATGCCTCACGAGCGCGGCCGGTTGCCTGTGCTCCCATCCGAATTCGTTTGCCCTGTTCTCGCCGATCCCAAAGCTCGCTTCTACCGCGACTCGCCAGCCACTCCACCCTCATCAATGGATGCCCGCCTGACCATCAGGCAAACCATTGGTACTAAGGCATTTACCCAACTCGGCGCAGGCGCCGCCGGAGCCCTTGCGTCTGCCCCGCCGTGCGAACGCCCTCCTGTGACCTTATTGACCTGAAAGAACGCGCCCCACAACGCCGGCCCGAACCACCTGAAAGAGGAAAGAGCCGGAAAGACGCGCAACTTTTATCGTAGCGCGTCCCCGGCGTCCTTGCAAGTGGCTCGAAGCTACTTGACCTCGACGGTGGCTACGCCTTCGAACTTCTTCTTGATGGCCTCAGCCTCTTCCTTGGTCGCGTTCTCCTTGAGCGGCTTGGGAGCGCCATCGACCAGGTCTTTGGCTTCCTTCAGGCCGAGCGAGGTAACTTCGCGCACCGCCTTGATGGTGTTGATCTTGTTGGCACCGGCATCCTTCAGGATGACCTGGAACTCGGTCTTCTCCTCAACCGCCGGAGCTGCCGCGCCCGCACCTGCCGCGCCGCCCGCCACCACAACCGGGGCTGCTGCTGCAGCCGAGACGCCAAGGCGCTCTTCCAGCTTCTTCACCAGAGCCGCCGCTTCCAGCAGGCTCAACGAAACAATCTGCTCTTCCAACTGCGCGATATCCGCCATTTTTTTCTCCCATCAGAACCGTTTTGAATTTGTCTTTCCGCGGCCGTTGCAGCCAATCTGAAAGTTTCCGATGCGCCAGACCCGCGCCCTTTCCGATTGCTTCCCGGCCAAAACCTTAAAAGCAGCTACTCGCTGCCAGCTTTCAGCTTCTAGCTTTTCCCTGCTCCGACCACTGCTCTCCACTCCAGCACAAAAAGCTGGAAGCTAGAGGCTAGGAGCTAGAAGCTCTGCAGCCTTCAGGCCGCAGCAAACTTTTCTTTCTCCACGCCCTGCCCCAGCACCACCGCCAGGTCGCGGCCTGTGGCGTTGAGCACGGTGGCCAGGCGCTGCGCCGGCGCGTTGATCAGGAAGAGCAGCTTCGAGAAGATCTCTTCCCTGCCGGGCATGGTGGCCAGCGACTTGACCTCGTCCACGTTCAGCAGCTTGCCGTCCACGATGCCCAGCTTGAACTGGAACTCCGCATTCTCGCCCACCCACTTGGCGAAGACCTTGGCCAGCGCCACCGGATCGCCCGAGGTGAAGGCCACCGAGTTCACGCCCTTCAGGCCCTTCAGGGCCGCTTCCACCCGGGTACCCTTGCCCGCGATCGGGGCCAGCTTGTTCTTCACCACCCGATACTTGCCGCCCGCTTCGCGGATGACCTTGCGCAGCTCGTAGTCCTTGGCCACCGTCAGCTTGGTAAAGGTGCCGATAATCGCGGTCGTCGAGCTCTCCAGCTCTTTGGAGAGCAGCTCGACCTTCTCCTGCTTCTTTGCCTTCGAAATTGCCATGTCTTCGCTCCGCTTCGACAGGAGTCAGGTTTCGGGCAGCAGGGATCAGGAAAAAACCGATCACACCGCCGACTGTCTTCTGCTGATTCCCGCCTCGCTGCTTGCCGCACTCCGCGGCGCTTCATTTCCTAATTCCCGATCAGCTTCAGCACGGCACGCATCCGAGCACGCACCAACTGACCCCTGATCCCTGAAACCTGATCCCGAGCTTTCAGTGCTTGCCCGCCGCATCGATCACGGCCGAGTCGATCGGCACGCCGGGACCCATCGTCGAGCTCAGGGTGACGCTCTTGACGTACTTGCCCTTGGCCGCCGAAGGCTTGGCGCGCACAATCGAGGTGATCACCGTGGTGGCGTTGTCGATCAGCTTCTGCGCGGCGAAGCTCAGCTTGCCCACCGGCACGTGCACCAGGCTGGTCTTGTCGGCGCGAAACTCTACCTTGCCGGCCTTGATCTCTTTCACCGCCGCGGCCACGTCCATGGTCACCGTGCCGGTCTTGGGATTGGGCATCAGGCCCTTGGGGCCGAGCACCTTGCCCAGGCGACCCACCACCTTCATCATGTCCGGCGTGGCAATCAGCGCATCAAAGGCGGTCCAGTTTTCCTTCTGAATCTTCTCCACCATCTCTTCGCCACCTACGAAATCGGCGCCGGCGTCCTGCGCTTCCTTCTGGCGGTCGCCGGTGGCGATCACCGCCACGGTCTTGGTCTTGCCCAGTCCGTGCGGCAAAACCACCGTCCCGCGCACCATCTGGTCGGCGTGACGCGTGTCCACACCCAGACGCATGGTCAGGTCAACGGTTTCATCAAACTTGGCGTATTTGACCTGCTTGAGCAGGCTCACCGCTTCCGGCAGCAGATAGGCGGGCTTGTTTACGGCAGCGCGCGCCTTCGCAATATTCTTGCTGACTTTAGCCATTCATCCCTCGTCTCCCACCGCCTTTGCCAGCCCGCCTGTTGCGGAAGCGCTAGCCACGCCGGCAACGTTTTTCATTGCCGCACTGGCTCCGACGCTCAAAAGCCGTGGTGCTATTGACGGTCCGGAGTTTGCCTCCGAACACAGAGCTAAATCATATCGAAACAGCAGGCAGATTGCAAATTACGCATGGTGGTAAAGTCGAACGCTGAGGCTCACAATGAAATTGAACTCTGGCACTGACTATCTCGTACTTTGGAAATATCCCGAAGCTCTCAGGCTAGACGGCCAAGTGGTCACGAGAGGCGTTGGTACACATTCTGGAGGCCTTAACCGAGGCGACAGGATGTTCGTAATAGCGAGTCGCAAGGACGAAAGTCACAAGGATGAACTTTATTTATTAGGCGCAATCAAGGTATGGCGCAGCGGATTGGATTGGGCAGCAGGCCCCAGTCTTTGCGATGAATTCCGAATTATTCCCTTGAAGAGCCTGAAGTGGCGGCTCCGATTCGAACAGACCATTTTATCCAAGCTTTCAAAGACCAGTCCTCTCGCGATGCAAGTCCGGGCGAGGCGTCGGCTCACGCCTGAATCGGCAAGATTGTTGCTTAACCTGCTGCATGAGGTTTCAATACAGTTCAGACGCCTTCAGCAGAAGATTAAAGTTCAAGAAGGCAAGATCAAACAAGTATTGCTCTCGAAACGGGAGCATAGTCGGAAACTTTGGGTGCAAGCTCTAGGCAGTGTCGTCACGAGATATTGATCCATAGCATCATGCAGCGGATATACACGGCGGCAAGGCAAGAATCTGAGTGTTTGGCATAACGGGTGGCAATTCCGCGCCATTCTTTGAGATTGCGAAAGGCATTTTCGACCAGATGTCGCAGTTTATAGAGATACTTGTCCCAGACACGTGCCTCTTTGCGGTGTTTG
>JASHPJ010000020.1 GCA_030038195.1 Acidobacteriaceae bacterium | reverse complement strand
TGGCATTGCCGGCGGCGTGGCCATGATCGCCCCCGCCATGCTCTACGGATTGATTGCCCAGCACAGCATCTGGTATCCGGTAAACCTGCTGGGCGGCGCGGGCGTAGCCAACTGGAGCAATCCCACCACGGCGGAGATTGCCGCGTTTCACTGGCAGGGGCTCATCGTGGCCACCATCATCCACTCGGTTACCTGCGTGCTGGTGGGCCTGCTGTACGGCGCCATGCTGCCCATGCTGCCACGGCATCCGGTGATCCTGGGAGGCATTATTGCGCCGGCCTTGTGGACGGGGATTCTAAACGCCTTCATGGGCATCATCAATCCGGCGCTCGACGCGCGGATTCAGTGGGGATGGTTCCTCATCTCGCAGGTGATCTACGGCATCGTAGCGGGACTGGTCGTCAAACGCCAGGGAAGGATTCCAACCGGCCAGTCACTGCCATTCGCCGCGCGGTTGGGCATCGAGGCGCCCGGCCTGATGCTCTCCAAGCCCGAGGCCGGACCGCCGCGCGACAAGGGGGACCGTTGATGCGCTGCGTTGCAGTGGGGCTGGCCGCATGGCTGGCCGTGATCCTGGCGGGTTGCAGGCTTGCGCCGGGGCATCCGCCCGACCCGGATTCGCGGCCAGACCAGGTGCTGGACTTTGCCACGCTCTACGACCAGAACTGCGCTGCGTGTCACGGGCGCAACGGGCAGAACGGGCCGGCGATCGATCTCGGCAATCCCGAATACCAGGCTCTCATTGACGATGCCTCGCTGCGCAAGTGGATTGCGAACGGAATGCCGGGCACGGAGATGCCGGCCTTTGCCCAGTCGGCCGGCGGCATGCTGACCGATGCGCAGGTCGATGTTCTGGTTGCCGGCATGCGCAAGGCGTGGCGCGCGCAGGATGCCTTCGCCGGAGCCGCGCCGCCCGCGTATGCACCCGCCGCGGCCGGCAACGCGGGCGATGCGCAGCGCGGCCAGCAGACCTACCAGGTGCGCTGCGCGGGTTGCCACAAGGCGGGCGGAGAAGACATCGCCAGCTCGACCTATCTCTCGCTGGTAGGCGGCCAGGCGTTGCGCAGCATCATCATCGCCGGGCGGCCGGACATTGGCCAGCCTGACTGGCAACACGATGCGCCGGGCGGCAAAGCGGTCACGCCGCTCTCTGCGCAGGATGTGGACGACATCGTGACCTATCTGGGAACGCTGCGGAGCGCCGCAACGACAACGGTTTCCGCGCAGGGTGGAGGTAAGTAAAGTGAGCGAGCAGGAGCCGATGCATACAAACGAAGCCCACGAAACCGCCCCTTCGCATCCGGCGGGCAACGACGATCCCAGCGTGGTCTCGCGGCGCTGGCTGCTCCTGAAAGCGGGCCTTGCGCTCAACGGCCTGGTGGGGCTGGCGCTGGCGGTTCCGGTGTTGCGCTACCTGCTTGCGCCGTGGCGCAGGGATGCGAGCTATGATTCGTGGGTCTCACTCGGCAGCGTAGACGGCTTTCCCATCGGCGAGACGCGGCTGGCGTTCTACAAGAATCCCTACGCGCAGTCGTGGGATGGCGCAACCGACAATGTGGCCTGCTATGTGCGCCGTGAAAGCGCCGGCCAGTTCCGCGTCTTCGCCATCAACTGCGCGCATCTGGGCTGCCCGGTGCGCTGGTTTCCGCAGTCGCAGTTGTTCATGTGTCCGTGCCACGGCGGCGTTTATTATGCCGACGGCTCGCGCGCATCGGGACCGCCGGAGCGCGGGCTGTTTACCTACGACTGGAAGATCGTCTCGGGCAATCTGTACATTGACGCCGGGCAGATGCCCACGCTTTCGAACACGGCGAAGCTGGTGCAGATTTCCAACGGCAAGGGAGACTGCTCATGCCAGGGATGAAGCGGGCGGCAGGGCGAGTTTACGCGTGGCTCGAGCGCCGGCTGCAGCTTGCAGCGCCGGTGAAGGATGCAGTGCTGCATCCGGTGCCGCGTAACACGGCGAGCTGGTGGTACGTCTTCGGCAGCGCTGCGTTCACGCTGCTGTTTCTGCAGATCTTCACCGGCATCCTGCTGGCCCTGGTGTATGTTCCTTCGGCGGGAGAAGCGTGGAACAGCCTCAATGTGCTCAATCACCAGATTCCGCTGGGCTGGTTTCTGCGCGCCCTGCACGGATGGGGATCGAACTTCATGGTCGCCATCGTGCTCATCCACATGGCGCAGGTGTTTCTCTTCGGCGCCTACAAGTTTCCGCGCGAGCTGACCTGGATTCTGGGCGTCTTTCTGCTGCTGATGACGCTGGGCATGGCGTTTTCAGGGCAGGTACTGCGTTTCGATCAGGACGCCTACTGGGGACTCGGCATCGGCGCATCGATCGTGAGCCGCGTGCCGTGGATCGGCGGTGGGCTGGTGCATCTGCTGCTGGGCGGGCCCATCATTGCCGGCGCAACCCTGTCGCGCTTCTTCACGCTGCATGTCTTTGTCATTCCCGGTGCGATGCTGCTGTCCGCGTTCCTGCACGTGTGGATGGTGCTCAAGCTCGGTATCAACGAGTGGCCCATGCCGGGACGGCTGGTGAGCCGCGCGACCTATGTCGACCAGTACAACCAGCTCACGCACGAGGACGGCCTTCCCTTTGTGCCCGGCGCATTCTGGAAAGATCTGGTCTTTTCGGGTGCGATTCTTGCCGCAGTCGCCGTGTGCGCGTTTGTCTTTGGACCGTACGGACCCGGCGGGCAGCCCGACCCCTCGATCATCCAGACCGTTCCCAAGCCCGACTTCTTCTTCCTGTGGATTTACACGGTTCTCTCGTATCTGCCGCCAGCAATGGAGACGCCGTTCATCCTGATTGCTCCGATTGCCGGCATCGCGATTCTGCTGGCGCTGCCGTTCTATGCTTCGGAGGGTGAGAAGAGCTGGCACCGGCGGCCGGTAGCTGTGCTGGTGGTTACCACCGTTGCTGTCTGCTGGGCGGTGCTGACGCAACTGGGCACCACGACGCCGTGGAGTCCGCACATGAGCGCGTGGAGCAGCGATCCGATTCCGGTGTCGCGGCTGCATGCGCTCACCCCGCTGGCGCGCGCGGGCGCGGTAGTCCTCCAGGCCAAGCAGTGCCGCAACTGCCACTCGATTGGCGGCCTGGGCGGCGAGCGCGGACCGGCACTGGACGATGTGGCCACGCGCATGACGATGGACCAGTTGCGCTTCAAGGTGGTGACCGGCGGCGGCAACATGCCCGCTTACGGCAAGAACCTTTCGCCGCCGGAGATCGAGGCGCTGGTCACCTTCCTCGAAACACTGCATCCGGCCAATGAGCCGCCGGCATACGATCCCGCGCAACAGCAGGCGATCGAGGCCGCGCAGCCTTCAGGCAGTGCCCCATGATGCAGACGGCCACGGCCGCGGACCTCTTTACCCGCTGGAACATTCCGTGGGCCGTGACCACTGCGCTGCTGCTCACGGCGATTGTCTATGCGCGCGGATGGCTGCGCATCCGGCGCACGCGCGCGGCGCTGTTTCCCGCGTGGCGGCTCTGGTGCTTCCTGGGCGGAATTGCGGCGCTGTTTGTCGCCGTTGCGTCGCCGCTCGATACGTTCAGCGGATCGCTCCTGTTCATGCACATGGCGCAGCACTTTGTGCTGATGTCGATTGCCCCGCCGCTGATTGTCTTCGGCGCGCCGGTGGTGCCGCTGCTGCGCGGGTTGCCGCGCTGGGTGATCCGCGGGCCGCTTCGGCCGGTGTTTGCCAGCGGCGTGCTGCCGGAGCTCGAAGCGTTCCTCGCGCGGCCGGCCGTCGCGTGGCTGCTCATGAATCTTGCCTACATCGGCTGGCACATTCCCGTGGCCTATGAGACGGCGCTTGCGTCAGAGAACGTGCACAACTTCGAGCACGCCTGCTTCTTCTTTACCAATCTTGTCTTCTGGTGGCCGATCATTCACCCGTGGCCATCGCGCGGCGCGGCTGCGCGCTGGCTGCTGATTCCGTACCTGCTGCTCTCCGACGTAGTGAACACGGCCATCTCGGCGTTCCTGTGCTTCGCAGGACGGCTGCTCTATCCGAGCTACGGGATGATCGTGCGGCCCTTGGGATTGAGCGCGCTGGACGACCAGGCGGCGGCCGGCGCGTTCATGTGGGTCTGCGGATCGATGGTGTACCTGATCCCGGCGGTGGCGATCGTGGCACAACTGCTTTCACCGCGCGGCGGGCAGGGAAGCGCGCATGCGCTGGATGGAAGCACGGTGTGAGATGCAAGGCCGGGAAATACGCAAAATAAACTGGCGGCGTGGACGCCGCCAGTACAGCCGGTCAGAAGACCGGAGATCCGGTCAGTTCTATCGCGCTGCGACTGCCTGCAGTTCCTGCGTTTCTTCCTTCGGCGTTTTGAGCCAGGCATCCACGGCGGCTGCGGCTTTGCGGCCCTCTGAGATGGCCCAGACCACCAGCGACTGGCCGCGGCGCATGTCGCCGGCGGCAAAGACGCCTTCTACCGAAGTCATGTAGTTCTTCGTCGCCACGTTGCCGCGGTTGTCGAGCTCGACGCCGAGCTGCTCGATCATGCCGTTGCGCACGGGACCCAAAAAGCCCATGGCCAGCAACACCAGGTCGCAATCGAGCGTGAACTCGGAGCCGGAGATGGCTTCGAACCTGGGCGGCGCGCCCACGCGCAGGGCATGAAGCTGCTTCACGTTGCCGTGCTCGTCGCCGGTGAACTTGATGCTGTTGATGCTCCAGTCGCGGATGCCGCCTTCCTCGTGCGAGCTCTCGGTGCGGAGTTGCAGCGGCCACAACGGCCAGGGCGTGGACGGTGCGCGCTCGCCCGGCGGCTTGGGCATGATCTCGAACTGGTGCACGTTCTTGGCGCCCTGGCGATGGCTGGTGCCCAGGCAGTCCGCGCCGGTGTCGCCGCCGCCGATGATGATGACCTGCTTGCCGGTGGCGAGGATGGCCTTCGACGGATCGGAGAGAAACTTCTCATCCGGGTCGCCTTCGTTGCGGTGGTTCTGCTGTGGCAGGAACTCCATGGCGAAGTGAATGCCCTTGAGCTCGCGGCCGGGAATCCTCAGGTCGCGTGGCTGCTCGGCGCCGCCGCAGAGCAGGAGGGCGTCGTACTCGCTGCGCAGCGACTCGACTGAGACGTTTACGCCCACATGCGCGCTGGTGACAAACTCGACGCCCTCGGCGCGCATCTGCTCGATGCGGCGGTTGAGGACGCGTTTTTCGAGCTTGAAATTGGGAATGCCGTAGCGCAGCAGGCCGCCGATGCGGTCGTTCTTCTCATAGACCGTCACCGAGTGGCCGGCGCGGCGCAGTTGCTGTGCGGCAGCCAGGCCCGAGGGCCCGCTGCCAATGACGGCAACCAGCTTGCCCGTCGCCTGCTCGGGCGGCTCGGGATGAATCCAGCCCTCGGCCCAGGCGCGCTCGACAATTGACTTCTCGATAAGCTTGATGGAAACCGGTGGCTGGTTGATGCCGAGCACGCATGCGGCTTCGCAGGGCGCAGGGCAGATGCGGCCGGTGAACTCCGGAAAGTTGTTGGTCGCATGCAGGCGGCGGATCGCCGCTTCCCAGCGGTTGTTGTAGACCAGGTCGTTCCAGTCGGGGATCAGGTTGTTGACCGGGCAGCCGGTATGGCAGAAGGGCACGCCGCAGTCCATGCAGCGCGCGCCCTGCTCGCGCACCTTTTCCTCCGGAAACGGGTTGTAGATCTCCAGCCAGTCATGGATGCGCTCGGCAGGATCGCGGCGCACGGGTTGCTCGCGTTGAATTTCGAGAAATCCGGAGATCTTACCCATGCTGCACCTCTGATGCCGTCACCAGAGGCGACGAAAGAGTAGGAGTGACGTAAACTTCCTTGGCACGCGCAACGCCGAGAACGCGCTTGTACTCGTGCGGGAAGACCTTGATGAAGTTCGGCTGCGCATCGGTCCAGTGTTCCAGCACCCATGCGGCGCGCGGGCTTCCGGTCAGGTCGCGATGGCGTTCGAGCAGACCGCGCACGCGCTCCACGTCGGCGGGCTCGACGAGCGGCTCGAGATCGACGCTGGCCTGGTTGCAGCGGCGCGCGCCAAAGTCGCCCTGATCGTCGAAGACGTAGGCGATGCCGCCGCTCATGCCCGCGGCGAAGTTGCGGCCGGTCCAGCCGAGCACGATGACCGTGCCGTTGGTCATGTACTCGCAGCCATGGTCGCCCACGCCTTCCACCACCGCGGTTGCGCCGGAGTTGCGCACGGCAAAGCGCTCGCCGGCGATGCCGTTCAGGAAGACCTCGCCGCTGGTAGCGCCGTAGAGGACTACGTTGCCCACCAGGATGCTTTCCTCAGGCAGGAAGCTCGAAGTCTTGGGTGGATAGGCGATAATGCGCCCGCCCGAAAGCCCTTTGCCGAGGTAGTCGTTCGAGTCGCCTTCGAGCTCGAGCGTGACGCCGCTGGGCACGAACGCGCCAAAGCTCTGGCCGGCCGAGCCGTAGAAGCGGAAGTGGATGGTGCCGTCGGGCAGACCCTCGGAGCCATAGCGGCGCGCGATCTGGCCGCCGAGCATGGCGCCCACGGTGCGGTGCACGTTGCGGATGGCGAAGCTGCCGGAGACCGGCGTCTGCGACTCGAGCGCCGGCGCGGCCTTGGTGATGAGCTGGTGATCGAGCGCCTGGTTGAGGCCGTGATCCTGCGCCTGCGTGCGGCGGCGCGAGACGCGCGACGGCACCTCGGGCGAGTAGAGGATCGACGAGAGATCGACGCCCTTGGCTTTCCAGTGCGCATCGGCGATGGAGGCGTCGATCTTGTCCACGCGGCCCACCATCTCGTCCACGCTGCGGAAACCGAGCCTGACCATGTGCTGGCGCATCTGCTCGGCAATGAAGAAGAAGAAGTTGATGACGTGTTCGGGCTGTCCCTGGAAGCGGGCGCGGAGCACCGGATCCTGGGTGGCGATGCCCACCGAGCAGGTGTTCAGATGGCACTTGCGCAGCATGATGCAGCCCATGGAGATGAGCGGCATGGTGGCAAAGCCGAACTCCTCGGCGCCCAGCAGCGCGGCGATGACCACGTCACGGCCGGTCTGCAGCTTGCCGTCCGTCTGCACACGGATGCGGCTGCGCAGATCGTTTAGGAGCAGCACCTGCTGCGTTTCGGCCAAGCCCAGCTCCCAGGGCAGGCCGGCGTGCTTGATGGAACTCAGCGGCGATGCGCCGGTGCCGCCGGTGTCGCCAGAGATGAGCACCACGTCGGCATGCGCCTTGGAGACGCCCGCCGCGACCGTGCCCACGCCAACCTCTGAGACCAGCTTGACGGCGATGCGCGCCTGCGGGTTCACGTTCTTCAGGTCGTAGATGAGCTGCGCTAGGTCCTCGATCGAGTAGATGTCGTGATGCGGCGGCGGCGAAATCAAGCCCACGCCGGGGATCGAATGACGGGTCCTGGCGATCACCTCGTCCACCTTGTGGCCGGGCAACTGGCCGCCCTCGCCGGGCTTTGCGCCCTGCGCCATCTTGATCTGCAGCTCGTCGGCGTTGACCAGGTAGTTGGTGGTCACACCGAAGCGTCCGCTGGCCACCTGCTTGACGGCGCTGCGGCGCAGGTCGCCGTTGGCGTCGCGCCTGAAGCGCGCTTCGTCTTCGCCGCCCTCGCCGGTGTTCGACATGCCACCGATGCGGTTCATCGCAATGGCCAGGGTTTCGTGCGCTTCCTTGCTGATGGAGCCGAAGCTCATGGCGCCGGTGGTGAACCGCTTGACGATCTCCTTGGCCGGCTCGACCTCTTCAATCGGAATCGGCTCATCGTTGTACTTCAGCTTGAGCAGACCGCGCAGCGTGGCCATGTTGCGGTTCTGGTCGTCGATAAAGTCGGTGTACTCCTGGAACGTGGCCGGGTTGTTGGTGCGCACGGCATGCTGCACTTTGCTGATGGTGTGCGGATTCAGCAGGTGGAACTCGCCGCCCTCGCGGTACTGGTACTGGCCGCCGACAACGAGATCGGTCTCCGAATCGGTGAGCGGCTGGAAGGCGAAGGCGTGCTTCATCTGCGCCTCGCGCGCCAGCACATCGAGGCCGATACCCTCCACGCGCGACGCAGTTCCGGGGAAGTAGGCTTCGACCAGCGACCGGTTGAGGCCGACGGCCTCAAACACCTGTGCGCCACGATAGCTCTGCAGCGTGCTGATGCCCATCTTGGAGATGGTCTTGAGCAGCGCCTTGTTGATGGCCTTGATGTAGTGCTTCTCGGCCTGCTCGGCGGTGATGTTTTCCGGCAGCACGCCGCGACGCTTGAGATCGTGAATGGTCTCGATGGCCAGGTAGGGGTTGATGGCGCTGGCGCCGTAGCCGATCAGCAGCGCAAAGTGCATCACCTCGCGCGGCTCGCCGCTCTCGATGATGAGCGCCACCTGGGTGCGGGTCTTGTCGCGCACCAGGCGGTTGTGCACGGCGGCCATGGCCAGCAGGCTTGGGATAGGCGCATAGGTTGCGTCCACGCCGCGGTCCTGCAGGATGAGCAGCGTATAGCCGTTGTTCACGGCGATAGCCGCGCGGTTGCTCAGCTCGTCGAGCGCATGCTTCAGGCCGGCTTCGCCGTCGGCGGCGCGGAACAGCGCCGGCAGGGTGATGGCCAGCAGATCGCCGGAGGAGACGCGGCGCAGTTTCTCAAGATCGCGGTTGGTGAGAATCGGGTGCGGCAGCTTGAGCGTGTGACAGTTCTCCGGCGCCTCGTCCAGGATGTTGCGCTCGGTGCCGATGTAGCTGATGAGCGACATCACCAGCTCTTCACGGATGGGGTCGATGGGCGGATTGGTGACCTGCGCAAACAACTGCTTGAAGTAGTTGAAGAGCGACTGCGGACGGTCCGACAGGCAGGACAGCGGCACGTCAGTGCCCATGGAACCCACCGGCTCCTCGCCTTTTGCGGCCATGGGGCCGAGCAGGATGCGCAGGTCTTCTTCGCTGTAGCCGCAGGCGCGCTGGCGGCGCAGAAGCGTCTCGTGGTTGGTCGGAATGGTGCGGCTGGGCTCGGGCAGATGATCCAGCGTGATCTGCTGCTCCTTGAGCCACTCGCCGTAAGGCTGGCGGCCGGCAAGGGTCTTCTTGATCTCGCCGTCGGTGATGATGCGCTGCTGCACGGTATCCACCAGGAACATGCGGCCGGGCTGCAGGCGGCCCTTCTTGCGCACGTCCTCGGGCGGCACCTCGATGACGCCGGCCTCGGAGGCCAGCACGACCAGGTCGTCCTTGGTGATGATGTAGCGGCCTGGGCGCAGGCCGTTGCGGTCGAGCGTGGCGCCGATGACCTTGCCGTCGGTAAACGCGATGGCGGCGGGGCCGTCCCACGGCTCCATCAGCGAGGCGTGGTACTCATAAAAGGCGCGCTTGTCCTCGTCCATGTCCGGATTGCCGGCCCAGGCCTCGGGAATGAGCATGGCCATCACGTGCGGCAGGGAGCGGCCGGACTGGTAGAGGAATTCGACGGCGTTGTCCAGCGAGGCCGAGTCGCTGCCGCCGGGCATGATGACCGGGAAGAGATCCTCGATCTTGTCCTGGAAGAGCGAGCTTTCAAACACGGACTGGCGGGCATTCATCCAACTGATGTTGCCGCGGATGGTGTTGATCTCGCCGTTGTGCGCAACGTAGCGGTAGGGGTGAGCCAGCTTCCAGCTCGGGAAGGTGTTGGTGGAGAAGCGCTGGTGGATGAGCGCGAGCGCGCTGGTGACCAGCGGGTTGGCCAGCTCGATGTAGAACTTCTCGATCTGCGGAGCCAGCATGAGGCCCTTGTAGATGATGGTGCGACAGGAGAACGAGGGGACGTAAAACATCTCCTTCTCCTCGATGTCAGACTCGGCAATCTCGTTTTCCGTGCGCCGGCGAATGCGGTAGAGCAGCCGCTCGAAGGTGTCCTCGTCCATGCCGCCGGGACGGCTGACAAAAAGCTGCTCGATGTACGGCTGGGATGCGCGGGCTTCGCGGCCGATGGCGTCGCCATTGACCGGCGTGTCGCGCCAGCCCAGGATAGTCAGTCCCTCTTCCTGGGCGATGTGCTCAAAGACACCCTCGCAGCGCCGGCGATTCAGTTTTTCCACCGGCAAAAAACACATGGCCACGCCGTAAGCGCCGGCCTCGGGCAGTTTCCAGCCCAGGTCAGCGCACTCGCGCAGGAAAAAGGCGTGTGGAATCTGGATGAGGATGCCGGCGCCGTCGCCGGTCTCCGGGTCGCAACCCGCTGCGCCGCGATGGGTGAGGTTGATGAGCACCTCGAGGCCCTTGCGGATGATCTCGTGGCTCTTCTCGCCACGGATGTTGGCGACCAGTCCCATGCCGCAGGCATCGTGTTCATTCTGCGGATGATAAAGCCCTTGCGGTTGAGGTGCGCGGAGGCGACAATTCGTGGATTCCATGGCAGCCTTTTCCGTTCTGAACGTTATAGCATTTTCGGAATTGCTGTAGACCGAAAGTACATGCTCAAGTGGCTTTTTCTCAAGGAAAAGCCACTTTTCACACCTCTCAAAAAGTCTACGTGTATTCCGAAAATGCTCTAGAATGCGGATTACCCGTGTGCCTCACGATAGACACAACCACTTTGCAATTTCAGCCTTTTGAAATCGCCCTGGCTAGATCAAGATCTGTGCCTGAACAGGTCCGGCCGCATCCGGGACTTCAATTATTACTATAACGAAAATTTGGGCAAGATGCTGTAGCTACTTTTCCGCCAGTTGGGACACGAGCCCGGCGGATGGTCGGCCACGCCGGGTACATCGCCGGTAGGATTCCGTAAAGCTATGTGCCTGTTGCGATATAGGATTACAAGGGGAACAGGAATGAACGACGCGATTCTGGTTACCGGCGGAGCCGGATTCATCGGCTCGAACTTTATCCTCACCTGGATGAAGACCGCCGGAACGCCTGTCATCAATCTCGACCGGCTCACCTACGCAGGCAATCCGGCGAATCTGGCGCCGCTCGACGGCGATGCGCGGTACCTGTTCATGCACGGCGACATCTGCGACGCGGAGCTGGTAGGCAGCCTGCTCAGAAAAGAGCAGCCGCGGGCTATCGTCCACTTTGCCGCCGAAAGCCACGTGGACCGCTCGATCGCCTCGCCGGAGGCCTTCATCCGCACCAATGTGCAGGGGACGTTTGTGCTGCTCGAGCAGGCGCGGGCTTACTGGACGGGACTGGGCGATGCAAACCGGGCGAATTTCCGGTTTCTTCACGTTTCGACGGACGAGGTGTATGGCACGCTTGGACCGGACGATCCAGCCTTCAGCGAAACCACGCCGTATGCGCCGAACAGCCCCTACGCGGCTTCGAAGGCCGGCTCCGATCACCTGGCGCGTGCCTACTTCCACACCTTTGGCCTGCCCGTGCTCACCACCAACTGCTCCAACAACTATGGGCCTTACCAGTTTCCCGAAAAACTGATTCCGCTCATGATCCTGAACGCACTGGAGGGCAAATCGCTGCCCGTCTACGGCGATGGCAAAAATGTCCGCGACTGGCTGTTCGTGGAAGATCACTGCGCGGCGATTCGCGTGGTGCTGGAACGCGGCCGGCCCGGCGAGACTTATAACGTGGGCGGCAACAGCGAGCGGGCGAACATCGACGTGGTAACGGCTATCTGCAACCTGGTGGACGAGATATGTCCGCAGCCCGGAGCCGCGCCGCGCACCGGCCTGATCCGCCATGTGCAGGACCGCCCCGGTCACGACCGGCGCTACGCCATCGACGCTGCCAAGATCGCGCGCGAGCTGGGCTGGAAGCCGGCCGAAGCCTTCGCGGGCGGGCTGCGCAAGACGGTCCGGTGGTATATCGAAAACAGCAAATGGGTGAACAATGTGCGCACCGGCGCCTATCGCGACTGGATTGCGCAGAACTACGCGGCGCGGCGGCAGCTATGAGGTTCGATCTATGAAAGGCATTCTTCTTGCCGGCGGCTCGGGGACGCGGCTCTATCCGGTTACCCATGTCGTGTCCAAGCAGCTTCTGCCGGTCTACAACAAGCCGATGATCTATTACCCGTTGAGCACGCTCATGCTGGCCGGCCTGCGCGAGATCCTTATCATCTCCACGCCGCAGGACACGGGCCGCTTTGCCGAGCTGCTGGGCGACGGCCGCCGCTGGGGTTTAGAGATCCGTTACGCCGTGCAGCCGAGCCCCGACGGGCTGGCGCAGGCGTTCCTCATCGGGCGGGATTTCATCGCCGGCGATACGAGCGCCCTGGTGCTGGGCGACAACATCTTTTACGGGCAGGGATTCTCGCGGCAGTTGCAGGCGGCGGCAAAGCTTGAGGAGGGCGCAACGGTTTTCGCCTACCCGGTCGAAGACCCGGAGCGCTACGGCGTGGTCGAGTTCGACGACAAGGGGCGCGCGGCGAGCATCGAGGAGAAACCCAGGGAGCCCAAGTCCCGCTACGCCGTCACGGGGCTCTATTTTTACGACCGCGACGTGGTCTCCATTGCCGGGTCGCTCAAGCCCTCGGTGCGCGGCGAGCTGGAGATCACCGACCTGAACCGGCGCTATCTCGAAGCCGGCAAGCTCAACGTGGAGATCATGAGCCGCGGCATGGCCTGGCTCGACACCGGCACGCACGACTCGCTCCTGGAAGCAGCGATGTTTGTGCACACCATCGAGCGCCGGCAGGGGCTCAACATCGCCTGTCCCGAGGAGATTGCCTACCGCCAGGGGTTTATTGACGCCACCCAACTGGAGGCGCTGGCCGCGCCCATCGCCAAGAGCGGCTATGGACGATATCTGCTGGCCCTGCTGCGTGAGCCTTACTTTGCAGCGCAGGGAGTTGAGCGATGACGGTGGAAGAGACACCGCTGCCCGGCGTGCTGCTCATCACGGCAAAGGTCTTTCGCGACCAGCGTGGTGCGTTTTTCGAGAGCTTCAACCAGCGCGCCATGACCGAAGCCGGACTGCCCGCACACTGGGCGCAGGACAACTTCTCCATCTCGCGCAAAAACGTGCTGCGTGGCATCCATTACCAGGTCGTCCAGCCGCAGGGGAAGCTGGTTTCCGTGGTCTATGGAGCAGTGCTCGATGTAGCCGTCGATCTGCGCAGGAGCTCGCCGTTCTTCGGGAAACACGCCGCCCTGGAGCTGAGCGGCGGCAGCGGCAGAATGCTGTGGATTCCCGCAGGATTCGGCCACGGGTTCGTGGTGCTGAGCGAGTCCGCCGGGTTTGTCTACAAGGTGACGGATTACTACTCGGCGGCTGGCGAGCGCACCATCGCCTGGAACGATTCCGCCCTGGCAATTCCGTGGCCGGTCAAAGCGGAGGAGGTAATCGTGTCGGAGAAAGATCGAGCCGGCGCCTTGCTGCGCGACGCGGAGGTTTTTTCTTGAAGCCCGCGCTTGAAGTTCCTCGCCGGATGCATCTCATTTCTCAGGGGTATAGATCAAAGTCGAATGAATGAGCAAACAGGGATAGAAGAAAAGGCGCGTCTGCAGCAGTACTGGCTCAGGGTTGTTCTCACCATTGGAATGCTGTGGGGCACCATGCCGCCCATCACGATTGGCTTCGTGATCCTGAACTGGAAGGGACCGTCTCTGGTTCTGGCGGCCTTGGTGTTCAATGCGTTTACGGTTCTGCCGGCCAGTGTGCTGGCCTTCTGGCATCGGCGCACGGCCTGCGTGTGGCTGAGCATGAACGCCGTGCTGGCGGTGGCGGCGCTGGCGGTCGCCGCCGGCCGGCCGCAACTGCTGGATGTGCCGGAGATCGCCGCGCTGGCCGGACCGGTGATCCTGGCGTGCGCGCTGGATTTCATGCAGATCAAGGGCTGGCCGGGAGCGCTCGATCGCCTGCAGTGAAGGCCGTTTGCGGGCCGCTGCGGCGGTCGATCGGGCCACGGCGCGAATGATATACTCACATGTCGGGTGCGTCCCTGCGCCGTTCTATTTCAATCGTCAGAGGTTCTCATGTCCGGCCACTCGAAATGGGCCACAATCAAGCACAAGAAGGGCGCGCTGGACGCCAAGCGCGGCAAGATTTTTACACGGCTGATCAAGGAAATCACCATCGCTGCCAAGGGCGGCGGCGATCCGGACGGCAATCCGCGGCTGCGCACGGCGATCCTGGCCGCCAAGGCCGAAAACATGCCGGCCGACAATATCAAGCGGGCCATTCAGCGCGGCACCGGCGAGCTCGAAGGCGCTACCTACGAGGAGATCGCCTTTGAAGGCTACGGTCCCGGCGGCGTGGCCATCATCGTGGAGGTGCTGACCGACAACCGCAATCGTGCGGTGAGCGAAGTCCGTCATACTTTTTCGAAGAATGGCGGCAACCTGGGCGAGACCGGTTCCGTCAAATTCATGTTCTCGAAAAAAGGGCTCATCGCCATTGAGAAGGCGGCTGCCACGGAAGAGCAGTTGATGGACATCGTGCTCGAACACGGCGGTGAAGACCTGAGCGACGAGGGCGACTCGTGGGAGATCGTCACCGATCCGGGCTCGTATGAGGCGGTAGCGAATGCGGTCAAGGCCGCCGGCATTCCCGCCGTGGCCAGCGAAGTGACGATGATCGCTTCCACCTATACCAAGCTCGAAGGCACGGCTGCCAGCCAGATGGTGCGGCTGCTGGAAGCGCTCGAAGACCTGGACGATGTGCAGAACGTCTACTCGAACTTCGATATGGACGCCGAACAGGTTGAGGCCGCCGGCTAGATAAAAAGGGGCAGGCAAAGCAAAAGGGCCGCCCGGTTGTGGCGGTCTTTTTTTCAACACTGATCTGAATTGGGGGAACTGAGACACTTTGAGGCGAAGCCGATGGTTTGTTTTGCTTGTGTTCGTTGCCGGATCGATGCTGGCGTCCGCCGCCGCACCCGCGGGCACTGATGCCGACGCCGCCAACCCCGTGGCGCAGGTGCGCAGGAACCAGAGCTGGGAGTACGGGCCGTTCCTCAACTGGGGCACCGGCTTGGGCAACCGTTCCGACTACAAGTTCTTCTGGGGCGGTTTTCAACTGAGCAAGGTGATTACTCCTCCGGTGCGGGCCGGCATCTTCAGCGGCCAGTTTGAGTTTGGCGGAAACGCCATGCCGCTGTGGCAGGCTTACACGCCGCCTCCGCATCAGCAGAAGTTTTTCTACACCGGCGGTGGCTGCGCGGCGGGCCAGACCTGCTCGTACGTGGCGCCTGAGGGTGGCGGCGTTTTTCGCGGCGTGAGCCTTACGCCGGTCATCTTTCGCTGGAACTTTCTCACCCGGTCGACGCGGATTCAGCCCTGGTTTCAGGCTGCCGGCGGGCTGATTTACACCACCCACAAGTTTCCGCCTGACCAGGAAGTCCCGCAGGGAACGCCGGGCGGAACGTCCGTGTGGAATTTTTCGCCGCAGGGCGGCTTTGGCATGCACTACTTTCTGCGCTCGCGCCGGTCCATTGACCTGGGTGTGAACGCGGTGCACATCTCGTCGGCCTCGCTGGGCGACCGCAATCCGGGCGTGAACGCGAGCATTCAGGTTCAGGTTGGCTATACATTCTGGAGGTAAGGGGGATTCCGGCGTCTTCACGGCAAGTCCCGGACGGCAAGACCATGGATGGGCCAGTCATCGAATGCGTGCCGAACTTTTCAGAGGGCGGCGACGTGCGCAAGGTCGAGGCCATTGTGGCCGCGATGCGTGCGTCGGACGTGCACCTGCTGGACTGGTCGATGGACGCCGACCATAACCGCTCGGTGGTGACCATTGCCGGGCCGCCGGCCGCGGTGGTGGAAGCGGCCGTGCGCGCGGCAGGCAAGGCCGCAGAGCTAATCGACCTTACCCGGCAGCAGGGCGCGCATCCGCGCATCGGCGCGGCAGATGTAATCCCTTTTGTGCCCGTCTCCGGTATACGGCTGGAGCAGTGTGCCATGCTGGCGCGGCAGGCGGGGCTGGAGATCTGGCGGCGGTTCGGCGTGCCGGTATTTTTTTACGAGGCTGCCGCGGCGCGGCCTGACCGGGCCAACCTCGAGGACGTTCGCCGTGGCCAATTCGAGGGGCTGCGCGACGCGGTCAATCGCGATCCCTCGCGGCGGCCTGACCTGGGCGGTCCGGGGCTGCATCCGACCGCCGGGGCCTGCGCTGTGGGCGCGCGCAAGTTCCTGGTGGCCTATAACATCTACTTTGACTCGCCGGACGTGGCCCTGGTGCGATCGATCGCGCGGGAGATTCGCGCCGCGTCAGGCGGCCTCGCGGGTGTAAAAGCCATGGGCGTGCTGGCGCATGGCCGTGCGCAGCTCTCCATGAACATCACCGACTTTGCGGCTACGCCGCTCTCGCTGGTTTACCGCAAGGTGCAGAGCCTGGCCGCACGGCACCAGGCGCAACTGGCCGAGGGCGAGATTATCGGCCTGATTCCGGAGGCGGCCTGTGAGCGGGAAAGCGAGTGGATGCGTCAATTAAGCGGGTTCGATCCGCAGACGAAGATCCTGGAACGGCGGCTCGGTGCTCCGCTCAACTGGCCGGGCGAAGCGTGATTCGGCCGCAACCTGCAGCTCGAACGCGGGTACAATCAATGCATCGGATGTGCGGTATTTCAGGCTGCGGCGGCATGGGATTCAGCCGCCGAGAGCAGCCGCGCACTGGAGGATGGAATTGGTAAAGACATTTCTGAAGTTTTCCGTGACGTCTCTGCTGGCGGGAGCAGCCAGCTTCGCTTCAGCGGCGCAGTTATCCACCGACGCGCGCGCAGCGATTCCGCACGACGTGCAGCAACTGGTGGTCATCGACTATCGCGCCATGCAGGACTCGACCGCGGCCATGGACCTGCGCAATCGCGTGATGCCTCCCGAGCTCAAGCAGTTCGACGAGGCGCTGCAGAAGTCGGGGCTGAACGACAATCACGATGTGGACGAGCTGGCCTTTGCGCTGTTCCGCCCCTCGGGCGGCGATAGCGACGTGCTGCAGACCGTGGGCATTGCGCAGGGCCAGTTCGACATGGAGGACATTCTGGCGACCTTCCGCAAGAACAAGGTAAAGCCCACGGTGGTCCGCAGCAACAGTATCTATCCCATGACCAAGGCGGGCATGGTGCTGTGCTTTGTCGATCCCTCCACGATGATCTTCGGCGAGAAGGGTGCAGTGACCAAGGCCCTGGACGCGCGCGACGGCGTTACGCCCAGTATGCTCACCAACTCCGCCATGATGGGCGCCATGCAGAGCGTGGATACCAATCCACTGTGGAGCATCCTCGACGAAACGGGAACCCAGACGATGATCCGCCAGTTGCTGGGCGAAGCCGGCTCGGTCACCGACTTCGAGACGGTGCGCAAGCGGCTGCAGGCCTCGTGGTACTCGATGGACTTTGAGCACGGCGTGAAGTTCGACCTGACCATCGCCACCGGCGACCCGTTTACGGCGGCCACGCTGTCGTCGCTGATGACCGCGGCCGTGATGGTACGCAAGATGAGCAGCACAGACGCGGAAAAAGCGGCGCTGAACGATACCTCGATCTCGTCGAGCGCCGGCCAGTTGAATGTTGCCTTTGCGAGCACGGACACTGAGTTCAGCAGCCTGCTGCACTCACCGCTCTTCCAGAGCATGGTGCGATGAGCCGGGCTCAAGAACCTGTCCAAAAACTCATCCGGGCAAGGGAAGAGCTTTGAAAGGACACGGCTTTAACCATGTCCTTTCAAAACATCAAGTTTTTAAACAGATTCCAAGCGGGGTTGCTCCAGCTTGGCTTTTCCACACAGGCCGGCTCATTTTCATGTTCCGTCCATCTTCCTTTAGCAAATCGTCAAAGGCGCATCCTTATCGTCTTTTTCAGGGGTATTGGACCCTGGAACTCCGGGAGATTCCCGGCAAAAAAGTGCTTGACAGCCCTCTTCGCGTTCTTTTAGGGCATTTTCGGAATACATGTAGATGTTTTGAGAGCCGTAAAAGGTGGCTTTTTCCTTAAGGAAAAAGCCACTTGAGCGCGTACTTTCGGTCTACACCAATTCCGAGAATGCTATAGCCTCTAACCATTTGGCGAACGGCTGCGAGCGCGCGCTTAGTTACGGAGCACGGTCCCGCAGCCGTCCGTCGTTCTTTTATGCCCATGGACTGAGGGCGGCCCAATCGTCAATGTGCTGGTTTCAGTTCAGGCTCGAACTCGATTTTTGCCCCTGGCAATAAAACGATCTGGAGTCGCCCTTCCTGGCCCTGGTCCATCGTGGGACCGGTGGCCGTGGCGATGTGTCCGTCCGGCTGTGTGTACTGGATCTTGACCGGGCCGCTGCCTTGCACCTGGAAGCGATAGTGATAATCGCCGCCGACGGCGATGGCGTTCATGCCAAAGCTGGCGCTGGGATAATCGACTTCGAGCAACTGCACTGCGCCGCCGGTACGGTTTTCGATGGTGGCGTCGATGTGGTACGAGTGGCAGCCCGCGAGCGATGCGCAGGCAGCGACCGACAACAGGCCCACGCAGAGATTTCTGCAGTTCACTTTTCCTCTCCATGGCCGGCCGCGGACGCGGACTGGGCCACGATCCGCTCTTCGAGCCTGCTGACGCGTTTGACCAGCTCCGGCAGCCGCTGGAAGATGGCCACGGCGCGCAGCCAGAGCCGGTTGTCGAAGCCTGGCGAGCCGGAGATCGTCTTGCCGGGGGGAATATCGTGCGAGATGCCGGATTGCGCGGTAAGAATCGCGCCATCCCCCACGCTGCAGTGGCCAGCCACGCCTACCTGTCCGGCGAGAATCACATTGCTGCCGATCTCCGACGAACCGGCCAGGCCGGTTTGCGCGCACAGCAGCGTGTTCCGGCCCACGCGCGATCCGTGGCCCACCTGCACAAGGTTGTCGATCTTGGTTCCGTCGCCGATCTCGGTTGTGCCCACGGTGGCGCGGTCCACGCAGGCGTTGGCCTGCACGTCGACGCGGCTGCCGATGCGCACCGGGCCCGATTGCGGAATCTTCTCCCAATAGCCGGCCTCGTTCTTCGCAAAGCCGAATCCATCCGCGCCAACGATGGCGCCGTTTTCCAGCATGACGTGGTCGCCGAGGATGCAGTTCTCACGCACTACCGCGTGCGCATGCGCAAAGAAATGACTGCCCGTCTGTACGCCGGGGTAGAGAACCACGTGCGGCAGCAGCGTTGCATGAGGCCCAAGCCGAACGCCGGCGCTCACCACGGCGTACACGCCAATGTGCGCGCCTTCGCCGATCTCGGCCGTGGGATCGATGACCGCCGTGGGATGAATGCCGGGCGGATACGCCGGCGGCTGATAGAAAAAGCCAAGCGCACGCGAGAAAGCGTAGTAGGGATTTTTGATGCGCAGCGTGGCAGCTTCAATCTCCTGAAACTCGGGATCGACTACAACGGCTGCGGCTCGCGTGGTGCGTGCCAAGCCCGCATAGCGCGGGTTGGCGACAAAGGTGATCTCCGTGGGCCCGGCATCTTCAATCCCCTGGACGCCGGTGATCTCCACGTCCGCGTTGCCGCGCAGCTCTGCGCCCAGCCGGCTTGCCAGTTCACCTAGCTTCATCAGGAAGATTGTAATGGAACAGGCGCTGCTATTACTGCCCGAGTGTCGTCGAGTCAGTTGCGATTGGCGCTTCGAGCGTATGAGCGCCCAGTTGCGCTGAGCGCAGCACGGAGCCGGGCACGATGCCCAGCACCAGCGTGGCCGCAACCGCCAGCAGCAGCGCAGCGCCCACGGCCACGCCCACGTCGGCACGCGGCGGACCGGATTGATCCGGTCGATCTGATTGATCTGCTGCGGGCTTCTGCGCGGCCACCAGCGCCAGGCGCAGATAATACCCGGCAGCGACGCCGGAGTTGAGCAGGCCGATGATAGCCAGCGCAATGGCGCCGCCATCCACCGCGGCGATGAAAGAGTAGAATTTACCGAAGAATCCGCCGGTGAAGGGAATGCCAACCAGCGAGACGAGGAAGAAAAGGAGCAGGCTGCCCAGCAGCGGCGAGCGATAGATGAGTCCACGGAAGTCGTCGATCAGAGGAAGACTTTCATCGTATCCGCTCACCAGCGTGACCACGGCAAAGATACCCACGTTCATGGCCGCGTAGGCTGCGGCATAGAAGCTTGCCGCAGCGATGCCGATGGAGCCCACGCCGGCGAATGCCGCCAGCAGGTAGCCCGCGTGGGCGATGGATGAGTAGGCCAGCATGCGCTTCACGTTCTGCTGGCGCAGAGCGGCCAGGTTGCCCACGGTCATGGAGAGTACGGCGACTACCCACAGCAGCGGCGTGGAGAAGCCGCGCAGCGAGGGGAATGCCTCGTAGACCACCCGCAGCAGCAGCGCAAAGGCCGCTGCCTTGGGCGCGGTGGAGAGCAGAACGACCACCGGCGACGGCGCGCCTTCGTAAACGTCGGGCGTCCACACGTGGAAGGGCGCGGCAGAGACCTTGAAGAGGATTCCAACCAGCAGCATGGCCAGTGCGGCAATGGCGAGCGCCTGGTTGTCTGCTCCGGGCACGCGCTGGGCGATCTCATAAATTTGCGTAGTGCCCGTTGCACCGTAGACCATGGCGATGCCATAGAGCAGAAATGCGGTAGCAAAGGAGCCAAGCAGGAAATACTTGATGGCTGCTTCAGGGCCTTTGCCTGTGTGCTTGCGGTATCCGGCCAGAATGTACGTGGAGATGGAGGAGATTTCGAGCGCGATGAAGACCACGAGCAGCTCGACGGCCGAGGTAAGCAGGCACATGCCCACCGCACCAAAGACGACCAGCGCGTAGAACTCGCCCTGGTGATGCGTGCCGGCAGGCAGCGTGTCGAGAGCCACCAGCAGCGCGACGATCACGATGCCGCAGATGAGCACGTGGAAGAAGACGGTAAAGACGCTGGTCTCTACCGTGCCGAAGAAGCCGGTGCCTTCCGGCAGCGAGAGCTGCCACAGGCTGGCCCAGAGCGCGAGCGTGGTGCCGATGGCTGCGATCCAGCCAAGGTTGCGGCGCGGCGTGGCCGGCTTGAGCGAGGCGTCGATCAGCATTACGGCGACGCCGGTGAGCGTGAGGATCACCTCGGGAAGGATGCGGTCGATGTCGGGAACTGGATTCACCGCTGGCCCTCCACGGTAAGCGAAGCGGAAACTGCCGCCGGCGCCGGCCGGCGCTCGATGGCGCGCGCCTGTTCCAGCGGCTGCGGCGGATGCACCCCGGTCTGGATCGTGTTCGTCCACATGGACGGCGCAACGCCCATCACCAGCATGAGCACAACGAGCGGCGTAAGCATGGCCAGCTCACCGAAGCGCAGGTCAATGGCCGGCCTGGATGCGGTTTGCGGATTCTCCGGCCCGTAAAAGAGCCGCTGCACCAGCCACAACATGTAGCCGGCGCCAAGAATCACGCCGACGGCAGCGGCAATCGCCCATCCGCGGCTTACGCCCACGAAGGTGCTGGAAAGAATCGTGAACTCGCCGACGAAGCCGCTCAACAGCGGCAGGCCGATCATGGTGAGCGAGGCGATGACGAAGTACGTCGCTGCGCGCGGCAGCTTGGCCGCCAGGCCTCCATAGGACGCGATGGTCGAAGTGGCGTAGCGCACTTCGAGCGCACCGAGCAGCAGGAACAAAGCGCCATCCACCACGCCATGCGAGAGGATCTGGTACACGCCGCCGCTCCATCCCGTGAAGGTGAGACCGTAGATAGCCAGCACGATCAGGCTCAGGTGGCTCACGGCGGCAAAGGCCATCAGCCGCCAGAAGTCGCGCTGCACCAGCGCCAGGCACGCACCATACAAAACGCCGATGACCGCGAGCGCAACCAGCAGAGGAGCGAATGCGCGGGCCTGCGCCGGGAACAGGCCGATATGAAAACGCAGCATGGAGTAGAGGCCGAGCTTGCCGGCCACTACCATGGCCATGGCGACGGGTGCTTCGCTGAATGTGTCGGCGATCCAGCCGTGGAGCGGAAAGACCGGAACCTTGACGGCAAAGGCAAAAAGGAATGCGAGCGCAACCCAGGAAAGCGCCCCGGCTGGAAAAACCTGGTGCGCGAGCTGGTATTGAAGATCGACAAAGTCGAAGGTCCCGGTGCGTGCATAGAGCCAGAGAATAGCGACAAGCAGCGGCGCAGAGGGAATGAAGGTGAAGAGGAAAAATTTGAGTGCGGCTTTAGGACCGTCCTTGCGTCCGTACATGGCAATGAGAATCGCCATGGGCACCAGCGAGAGCTCCCAAAAGCCGTAGTAGAGCATCAGGTCCAGCGAGATGAAGACGCCGAACATGGCCGTCTGCTGCACGAGAAAGAGCGAGTAAAAAATCTTGCGGCGCTCTTTGATCGCATTCCAGCTTGTCAGCACGCCGACGGGAGCCAACAGGCCCACCAGCACCACCAGCCACAGGCTCAGTCCGTCCACGCCCACGTGATAAAAGATGGCAGGATCGTTGATCCACTGGCGGTTGATCTCGAACTGAAAGCCGCTCTCGCCGGCGACAAAATGCGCGGGCAGATGCAGCGTGAGCACAAAGCTGGCGAGTGTGGTGAGCAGCGCGATCCAGTTGGGCAGCCTGGCGCGGTCAGGCGCGAGCGCGACCAGGATCGCTCCGGCGAGCGGCGCCAGAAGAATCAGCGTGAGAATGATTGGATCGATCGTTTGCATCATCTCAATGCCCCGCCCAGCGAATATCGATTCCATGGCCTGCAAGCAGCAACGGCACCATGGCGAAAAGCAGAATGACTGCCGCGCCCGCGGCCAGCCATGCGGCATACGAGCGCAGATTGCCCGATTGCCAGCGTTGCAGAATGGCTCCGCCCAGCATGGCGCCGCCGCCCAGCAGCCATGCGATTCCGCCCAGCACCACCCAGTCCACGAAGCCCTCCAGCAGCCAGCGCGATGCGGCCAGCAGCGGCTTCACAAGTACCGCGCCGTAGATCTCGTCCACGTAATACTTGTTGGCCAGCAGCTTGTAGATGCCGGGCGCAGCCGCTGCAAGCTCTGCAGGCCGCTCAGGCTTCTGACGGTAGAAGGCGTCGGCGATCCACCAGCCGATGAGCGCGATCAGCACCGCCGCTCCGCTCAAAATCCATTCAAGGTGCGGGATCGACGATTCGGCGGAATATGCGCCGACCGAAGGCGCGAGGAACGCGCTGAACTTTTCAATGCCGACCCATCCGCCGCAGACCGAAAGAATGGCGAGGATCACCAGCGGTCCGCGCATCGACCACGGGCTCTCATGCGGATGCGCATCGTGCGCGCGCGCCTCGCCTAGGAAGGTCATGTACCACAGCCGGAACATGTAGAGCGCGGTGAGCAGGGCAGTGACAAAGCCGACGAGCCACAGGATCTTGCCGCCCGCGCCGTGCAGGAATGCCGCGTAGAGGATTGCATCCTTTGAGAAGAAGCCGGCAAAAGGCCAGATGCCGCAGATGGCGATCACGGCTGCGGTCATGGTCCAGAAGGTGACGGGAACCTTCTTGCGCAGCCCGCCCATCTTGCGCATGTCCTGCTCGCCGCCCACGGCGTGGATCACCGAGCCCGCGGCGAGGAAGAGCAGCGCTTTAAAGAAGGAGTGCGTCATGAGATGGAAGATGGCCGCCGAGTAAGCCGCGACGCCGCAGCCCAGGAACATGTAGCCAAGCTGCGAGATCGTCGAGTAGGCCAGCACGCGCTTGATGTCGTTCTGTGCCAGGCCCATGGTGGCGGCGAAGAGCGCCGTGGCTGCGCCTACGATGGCGACCACCCCGAGTGCAAACGGCGAGCGGTCGAAGAGGAAGTGCATGCGCGCGATCATGTACACGCCGGCGGTGACCATGGTCGCGGCGTGAATCAGCGCGGAGACGGGAGTGGGTCCGGCCATCGCGTCCGGCAGCCAGACATATAACGGAATCTGCGCGGATTTACCCGTCGCGCCCACCAGAAGTAGAAGACAGATGGCGGTGATCCAGCCGGGCGCCGATTCGACCGGCATTCCTTGGACTTGCGAGAAGACCCGCGTGAAGTCGAGCGTGCCAAAGTGGACGAGGATCAGAAATACGGCAAGTGAAAATCCGTAATCGCCGATACGATTCACGATGAACGCTTTGTTGCCGG
>JASHPJ010000019.1 GCA_030038195.1 Acidobacteriaceae bacterium | reverse complement strand
CACCGGCGTAATGCCGGGATCGTCGACCGCGTCTTGCGGAGCAACGAAGCTGATGGTGAAAAACATCGGCACCGGCTTGTGCGCGTTGACGGGCAGATAGATGAGCAGATGAATCTTTGGCCAGCTTGCGTCTTTCGAGAACGCAATCGTCACCTGCTTGCGGATCGCCTTGCCCGCGAGTGCCGGCGTGCCTTTATCGGTGACATCGAAGCTCTCGTCCGCAGGCCGGCCGGGATCGCGTCCATACTGCTGCGTCTCGAAGATCTCCTCGATCTCCGGCCGCCGCTTCGTGTACCACGTCTGCGCATTGCGCACGCGCTTGCCGTTATTCAGCTTCAGCGGATCGGGCAGCGTATACGTGCCGACCTTGGCTTCGTCGTAGTTGACGGGAATGCCCGCGACGGTCGAAGGCAGCGACTGGGGCAGCGACTGGGGTGGCGGCGGAGCCTGCGCATGACCTGCAAAAACGGCCGCGCAAGTCGCGAAGAGAAGAGGCAAGGAAGCACGCTTGATCTGCATGGCATTGGTCCCAGGAATGCATGGAAGGATGCGGCTTTCGTGGTCGAACCACTGCAGCCTGCAACACTAGAGGCCGCATTGAGACCTTGTCAAGACGCATGGTCAAGACATTTGGTCAAGACGCCTGGTCAAGCACGCGCGCAGCCGCCGGATGCGTCTTCACGGCGAAGCGCATTTCATTCGAGAATTACGCTTGAAACAGGATGCCTGCGCCGCTTGCGCGCATGGCTTCGTCGGCAGCCGGTTCCAGGTAGCCGGCGAAATCCGCGGCAAAGCTCGCGTGCACCAGAACCATGAGAATCCCTGCTTATCGCGCCTGCCCGGGCAGCCGCGCTGTGTTTGCAACCGCGGTCACCATTGGGTGAGAGCTGCCCGGAAACTGCAGAATGCCTTTTGAAGATCGATGATTGCGATTGCCGTGCGCTTTGGATCGAGCACCTGGTATTGCAATCGACATACTTTCGCTAGTAGGCTGGTGATGAAAGGCGTCGATCTTCGCACAATGGGTGAGCTTCTTGGCCATCGGTCATTCTGAATGACCATGTGTTACTCCCATCTGGCGACAGATCAGAAGCGCAGCGCGGTTGCGCGTCTCGACAAGCCGGATGGTGCCGCAAGCCTGCAGTTGGCGAGTTGAGTTGCAATTTCCGCGACTGGGTTGTGTACGTGCGGGAGTGGCGAAATTGGCAGACGCACTTGGTTTAGGTCCAAGCGGAGAAATCCGTGGGGGTTCAAGTCCCTTCTCCCGCACCAGCTCATAGAAGTCACCTGCAGGAAAGTCTCATTCGCTCAACGCGGCCAGTCTTGTGTTCGAGCTCCTCTTGCCGATCAGCAAGCCTTCTCCAGTCCTGCTCTCAATCCAGTAAGGCAAAACCTGGACTCCCGATCTGGACCCCCGATTCTGTTGTGCGCGCAATGCCGCGATTTGCCTTGGCCACGGCCAGGAATCGGAGCTATCGAGACCAGGGCTGTCTGGGCCTCGGTCCATCTACGGGTAGTGTATGGCAGATCGTAATCGTGAGCTGGCTTGAACACAGGACCCGGTTGCCAATGCGCTGGCGCCGTGAGTGGCGCCGGACCCGCTCGCCTGACAGGGTTGAAAGTCCTCCTTCTCATTACTATTTTTAACATAGTCTCTTAAATATACTATTTGTAAAGCACCATGACGAAGAAGCCCGAATATCGCGATCTGTTTCCCGGCGCCCTGGAGTTGATGATCCTCAAAACCCTGAGTCGGAAGCCCATGCATGGCTACGCGCTTGCGCAGCGAATCAAGGAGGTTTCCGATGACCTCCTCCAGATCGAGGAAGGTTCCCTGTATCCGGCACTGCAACGGATGTTGAAGGCCGGATGGCTGGAGTCAGAGAGGGGTCTTTCAGACAGGAATCGCCCGGTGCGGATCTTCAAGCTGACGGAGGCCGGCAGGAAACACCTCGAACAGGAAATCTCGAGTGTCGAGAAGATGTTCGCCGGAATCGCACGCGTACTTGCACTGGCGGGACAGTAGGAGGTTTTATGGACTGGCTCCGACAGTTGTTTTCTCGCCGCCGTCGCTGTGACGAGCTCTCCGAGTCGATCCGTGAGCACATTGCCCAATCTCTTCCAGGCAATTTGTCTCAAGCGACGCTGCCGGAGACGCAAGCAGCCATTACCGCGTGGCTGCCCACACGTGGTAGCTGTTGAAGAGGAACTGTCCGCCCAGGATCAGCAGCCACACCCACAGGACAAAGCGCAGCGGGCGGCGCGGAACACGCGTGCTGAGGATCGTTCCGCCGATGGCTCCGGCAACGCCGCCGGCGATCAACTGCAGCAGCAGGCCGGTATTGGTGACGTGCGAAAACCAGTGCGCGCCGCTGCCGATGAGCGAAATCAGGAAGCCGAAGACGATGTCTGTGCCGACCACCTGCGCAGGCTCAAGCGTAGTGAGGCTCAGCAGCGCGGCGCTGCCCAGCGCGCCGGCCCCGGCGGAAGAAAAGCCCACTTCCGCGCCGACCGGAAACATGAGCCATGAAAGCAGGGGGCTGCGGTCGGGCGCGCCCTGCCGATGCTGCATGGGCCGGAACGAGCAGACAATCTGCCAGCTCGCCGTGCTCACGAGAATGGCGCCCAGGATCGCATTCAACGTGTTGGCCGAGCCGACGCTTACCAGGTGCTGCAGGAACAGCGAGCCGACCAGCACGCCCGGCGCGCCGCCCAGCAGCATGTAGCCGAGCGTGCGCCAAGCCACGTTACGCCGCGCAATCTGCGCCGGCACCAGGATGAGCTTGACCGCCGCCGCAAACATCAACCCAATGCCCACCGCTATCGGCGCAGGCACGCGCAGAAACAGCACCAGGATGGGCACCGTAATGGTGCCCGCGCCCACCCCGGTGAGTGCGATGAACAGTGCGATGACGAAACCGATGAGGTATTGCATGGCGAACTCGGATCAACTCACGGGCGCTGCCTGAATGTGAATGCCGCACTCGATCTTGACCCCTTGGGCTCCGGCCCAGCGGCCTGAGCGCGGATCGTTGGGGTCGGTTGGCAGCGAAGTGCATGGCTCGCAGCCGATGGACGAGTAGCCGCGCTCGTAAAGCGGGAGCAGCGGGATGCCCAGCTCCTCGCATGCATACCAGACGTCGCGCGTGGTCCACGCGGCCAGCGGAGCCAGCTTGAGCACCTGCCTGCCGCCGGGCAGCGTAAACAGCGACGACTCTTCCAGCGCCGCGCGGGTCCTGGCCTGCTCGCGGCGCAGACCGGTGATCCACACGCGATAGCCGGCTACCGCCTTGAAGAGCGGCTCAACCTTGCGGAAGCCGCAGCAGCGGTCAGGCGCCGTCTTGTAGAGAAGGCCGAACTCGGCCTCCTGCTCGGCCACAGTCTTTTCCGGCAGCAGGTTGATCAGGTTCAGATTCCACTCGCTGGCAATACGGTCGCGATAGGCGTAGGTTTCGGCGAAGTGATAGCCGGTATCGAGAAAGAGAATCGGAATCTTTGGATCAAGCGCGACGGCCAGCTTGGTCAGCAGCACATCCTCGGCCTGAAAACTGCAGGTGAGGCACACATCGCCTTTCCACCCCGCGGACAAAGACCCGTCCGCGGGGACCCCGGGGGCGCCGGTGATGTGCTGCGCCAGAGCGGCGCGCGCAGCATCCAGTTTTGTCTTTACTTCTGCGGCTATTTCGGGTGTGCCCATCAGAGACCTGCCCTCTCAGCAGAGATGAAGATGCCTGCGCGCTGCAGCAACTGGTGAATCGTGGAGACCACGTGCATGGGCTCGGTTGCGCCCAGCGTGACCTGCTCGCTTTCCACACGCGCCGTAAGCTTGGAGTTTTCATTGGCATGGGCCACGAGCGTGAGCAGTCCGGCGCGGGTCTGGATTCCGGTGACCACTTCGAGCAGATGGGGATGAAGGTGGAACACATCATCATCGGCGTCGATGCGGCTGGAGATTACGCCCACCGCAAACAGCGCGCGCTCGACCGCATCGATGAGCGCCACCGGGCCGTTGAGCTCGAGCACGCCGCCGCGATGGCCCCAGCGCGCTTCCCGCTCGCCGGCAGTCACCGGGCCCCACGATCCGGTTTCATCTTCTTCACCGGTGGCCACGTAGGCCGAGGCTGCAGTCACCATGCCGGCGGCGACGGTTGCGTTCGTGTCGGGATCGATGAGGATGAATGCGCCGGTGCCGCGATTTTCGCCGTAGAGATCGAGCGCCATGGGCCGCAGCAGATTGAGCGAGACGGCGCCGATGTCGTTCATCTCCAGCCCCTGCGCGGGCTGGCGCGTGAGCGTATTGAGATCGATGCGGGAATCGACGGAGGAGAGAAACACCGGCACGGTGTGGCTGGTGTGCTTGAGCAGATAGCGCCGGCTCAGGTCGAGCGGACGCTGATCCATCCACACCATGGCGGCCTTGGCGCTGCGCGCCACGGTGGCCTGCGCGGCGGCGCCAACCACCAGGTCGCCGCGGCTGATGTCCAATTCGCGGTCGAGAACGAGCGTGACGGAGAGCGGCGCGATGGCTTCGTCCAGGTCGCCGTCCCAGGTGACGATGCGCTCCACCCTGGCGCTGCGGTTCGAAGGCAGCACGGTGATCTCGTCGCCGGGCCGCACCGCGCCCGAGGCTACCTGGCCGGAGAAACCGCGGAAGGTGTGATCGGGCCGCAGCACGCGCTGCACCGGAAAACGGAAGGGCGCGGTGCGCGTGTCCTGCGAGGAAGGCAGCGACTCGAGCAGCTCCAGCAGGCTCGGCCCGTGGTACCAGGACATAACGTCCGAGCGATGGACGATGTTGTCGCCCTTCAACGCGCTCACCGGCACGAAGACCGCATTCACCGGCGTGCCGGTATCGGCCGCGATCTGGCTGAGCACGCTGGTAAAGTCGGCCTTGATGGCGCGGAAAGCCGCCTCGTCGTAGCCGATGAGGTCCATCTTGTTGACCGCGACCAGCACGTGGCGCACGCGCAGCAGCGACGCGATGTACGCGTGGCGGCGCGACTGGATGAGCACGCCCTTGCTTGCATCGATCAGCACAATCGCCGCATCCGCCGTGGACGCGCCGGTGGCCATGTTGCGCGTGTACTGCTCGTGGCCCGGCGTGTCGGCAATGATGAACTTGCGCTTCGCGGTGGAGAAGTAGCGATACGCCACGTCGATGGTGATGCCCTGCTCGCGCTCGGCGCGCAGGCCGTCGGTGAGCAGCGCAAAGTCGAGCTGGCCGGGCGCGGTGGTTCCCTTGCCTTCGATCGACTTCACCTGATCTTCGTAGACCGACTGGGTGTCATAGAGCAGCCGGCCAATGAGCGTAGACTTGCCGTCGTCCACGCTGCCGGCCGTGGAAAAGCGCAGCAGGTCTTTCTCGCGCTCCTGCAGAAGAAAATCTTCAATGGAAAATACCGGCGAAGCGATGGCGGCCATTTAGAAGTAGCCCTCCCGCTTCTTGATCTCCATGGAGCCTTCCTGGTCGTGGTCGATGACGCGATTGGCGCGCTCGGAGGAGCGGAACAGGATCAGCTCTGCGATGATCGCCGGAATGGTGTCCGCGTCCGAGCGGATGGCGCCGGTGCACGGGCTGCAGCCCAGCGAACGCAGCCGGCACTTGACCATCCGCGGTTTTTCGCCGGGGCGCGCAATGAAGTCCTGCTCGATGGGCATCAGCACGTCCTGACCCGGACCGATCGGGCGCACGTACATGGGCCGCTCTCTGGCAAAGTAGAGATCGACCACGGGAATCTTTTCTTCGTGGATGTACTGCCACACATCCATCTCCGTCCAGTTGGAGAGCGGAAAGACGCGGATGCTCTCGCCGGGATGGATACGCGCGTTGTAGAGATTCCAAAGCTCGGGCCGCTGATTCTTCGGGTCCCACTGGCCGGCCGCGTCGCGGAACGAATAGATGCGCTCCTTGGCGCGGGATTTTTCTTCGTCGCGCCGCGCGCCGCCAAAGGCTGCGTCGAAGTTGTAGTGGCGCAGCGCGTCAAGCAGGGCCTGCGTCTTGAGCAGGCCGCAGCAGCGCTTGGTATCGAGCACAATCGGGTTCGTTCCGGCAGCGATGGCCGGCTCATTGCGCCACACCAGCAGCTCGGCGCCGATGGAGCGCGCCATCTCATCGCGGAACCGCAGCATCTCGGCAAATTTGAAGCCGGTATCGATGTGCAGCAGCGGAAACGGAATCGGCGCGGGATAAAACGCCTTCTGCGCCAGCCGCAGCATCACCGACGAGTCTTTGCCGATGGAATAAAGCATCACCGGACGCTCGAACTCCGAGGCGACTTCGCGCAGAATGTGAATGCTTTCGGCCTCAAGCAGACGCAGGTGGCTCAGGCGCTGTGGCGTGTCCGCAAGCGGCGTAGAGAGTGTGGAGGATTGGATTTCGCTTTCGGCGACCGGCATCAGGACCTCGTTGCTTCAGGTGTATCCGCTGAAGGCCGGCGCGCGAAGAAGATAACCCGGCTCTTTCCAGCGGGTGCGTCTTCTGAATCGGTTGTGCTTGGGAGATCAGAGACTAGCGCATACACCCGTCGAAGATGTTCGACAGGCGACAACAGGAGCGGCGCTGCGATGCGCTCATCATGACAACTGAAATTATACAACACAATTTCGTGCTGCGCGCAAATTGCGCCATGTAGAACAGGGCGATCGCATGAACGAGAAACTCTGCAGAACTTTGCCCTGCCACGTAGAAGAGCTGCCTATGGGACTGTGTGGCCGCTTTTCACTTCTGCCCGCCGTTCAACAGGCCCAGGCGCAGCAGGCTCTCCGCGGTTGCGGCCAGCGACTCTTCCTTGGAGCGTGGACGCCAGCCCAGCACGCGGCGCGCCTTCTCATTACTGGCGTTCTTTCCCTTGCCCAGCTCGGGAACGATCAGCTTCACCGCAGGATCGCGTAGCGCGGCCAGGCGTACCATCCAGTTGGGCAACTGGCGCGTGGGCACGCGGCGGGCAGCGGCTCCCATGCGCTCTTTCAGCGTGCGGGCGATGTCGGCCATCCATAGGAAGTCGCCGGCGACCGCGAGAAACCGTTCATTTTTGGCCGCCGGATTCGTCATGGCGCGCAGATGCAGGTCTGCGACGTCGCGCACATCCACTATGCCGAAGCAGAGCCGCGGGCAGCCGGGCAGCGCACCCGCCATGAGCCGCTGCACGATCAGAATCGACGCGGAATAGTCCGGCCCCAGCACCGGCCCGAAGACAGCGACGGGGTTCACGGCGGAAAGCTCCAGCGATCCGCCCTCGCGGGCCATGAAGTCCCACGCGGCGCGCTCGGCCAGCGTCTTTGATTTTGTATAAGCAGACATCTCGCCGCCGTTGACGTTGGTCCAGTCGGCTTCAGTAAACGGCGCGGTCCGTGACTTGTGGCCGTAGCCGATGGCGGCAAAGGACGAGGTAAGCACTACGCGTTTTACGCCCGCGTCGCGCGCGTCGCGCAGCACGCGCAAAGCGCCCTCGCGCGCCGGAACAATCAGCTCGTCCTCGTGCCGGGGAACATGCGCGGGCAGCGGCGAGGCGACGTGAAGCACGTACTCGCAACCGGCAACGGCTTCATCCCAGCCTGCGTCTTTCACCAGATCAGCGGCGAAGAATCTGAGCCGGTCGCCGGGCTCGGCGCCGCCCTGCTTCAGCATGGCGCGCACGTCGGGCTCGCACCCCAGGTCGCGCACCGTCGTGCGCACCTCGTGGCCTTCGGCCAGCAGCGCCAAAATCGCGTAGCTGCCGATGAATCCCGACCCACCGGTCACCAGGACTGTGCTCATCTTCTTCTCTGTTCCCCGCATCGAATCTCTTTTGAGAGAAATCGTATCGTAACAGGTCAAATCGGCTCGGCTACCATCGAAAAGGCATCAAGAGGGCATCCAAAGGAGCACATGCCGGTCAAATCCAAGCTCGGACAGAACTTCCTCGTCGACACCCACGCCGTGGAGCGGATCGTCGCGGCGCTGGGCGAGCTTTCCGGCCGGACAGTCGCCGAGATTGGCCCCGGAAAAGGAGCAATCACCGACGCGCTCGCCAGCCGAGCCGCGCAGGTGATCGCCATCGAGCTCGATCGCGAGCTGGCCGCGGGTCTGCGCAAGAAATTCGCGCCCGACCGCGTCACCGTGGTGGAGCAGGATGTGCTCGGCTTCGACTTTGCCACGGCGGCAATGCAGGCTGGCAGAAAGCTTGCGGTGGCCGGCAATCTGCCTTATTACATCACCTCGCCGATCCTGCTCAAGCTGGCCGCCAGCCACGCAGCCCTCGACGCGGCTGTGGTCATGGTGCAGCGCGAAGTGGCCGACCGCGTGACCGCTGCGGCTGGCTCGCGCGACTATGGCGCGCTTTCTGTCACCGTGCAGATGTACGGTCCGGTGGAGCGGCTGTTTACGCTGCCGCCTTCAGCGTTTTCACCGCCGCCCGAGGTTCACTCCACAGTCTTTCGCTGGCGGTTTGCGCCGCGGTTTGCCGAACTGGGCGTGGAAGAGGAGGGATTTTTGCGCTTCGTTCGCCAGGCCTTCGCGCAGAAACGCAAGACAGCGGCCAACAACCTGCGCGCCGCGGGAGTTGCCCCTGCCGAAGCTGCACAGGTCATGAGCCATGCGGGGATCGATGCGCGGGCGCGGGCGGAGGAGCTGCCGCTGGAAGCGCTGGCGGCGCTGTGGCGGCAGCTCGCCGCCTTCGGTGCCGGCCGGCCGGAATGAACGCTGCCGTTCGCAAGCTGCGGGATGCGCGTAAGCTAGAGGAGGAAGAAAAGCGCCGGCCGGCTCGCAGATTCCGGAAGCGATCGGCAACCGCCGGGCATCTTCTTTTTTGTAGACAGAACCAGGATGATCACCGCTACCGAACAGGCCAGCCACCGCGCATTCGAACAGACGCTGTTGAGCGCCCGCCGCACCATGCTGCTGAGCGAGATTCTCAAGCTGGCCATGGACAGCTTCAAGGCCAGCAAGACGCGCTTTGCGCTCACGGCGCTGGGCATGGTGATCGGTACAGCCTCGGTCATCCTGGTGGTGACCATCGGCATGACGGGAAAGCAATATGTGCTGGAGCTGATCCAGAAGATCGGCACCAAC
>JASHPJ010000018.1 GCA_030038195.1 Acidobacteriaceae bacterium | reverse complement strand
TGCTCGACTACAAGATCGCCGAGTTCAAAAAGCAGCTCGCCGCAGGCATTCCCTTCGCGGTCGGCTCCGATGTGGGCCCGTTCCCGCACGGCACGCAGGCCCACGAGCTCACGCTGATGGTTCGCTACGGCATGAAGCCGCTGGCCGCGTTGCAGGCTGACATGATCGAAGGCGCGCGGCTCTTAGGCTGGGCTGGCCAGATCGGCCAACTCAAGCCCGGCTACTACGCGGATATCGTCGCCGTGCCCGGCAACCCGCTCGACGATATCTCGGTCGTGGAGCACGTGCGCTTTGTGATGAAGAATGGCGAGGTGATCAGGCAGTAAGCACTGTTATGACGACTTGCCGTCTGTCCCATTCTTCCTGCGAAGCTTCTCTAAAGCATCGAGGAAACGCTTCGGTTTTGTCTCTGCTTGCGATTCCTCCACCGCTTTGCGATATCCGGCCAGGTAGATCGAATAGAGCAGCGCAAGCGCGCAACCAACGCCCCATACGAGCCCAATGCCGAAACCGAGCAGAGCAGCCGAGCCAAACGCTTTCATGGCCTTACTCTCTTCGCAGTTGCTACACCGCGACGGTAAAACTGTCCTCGGTGCGGGTCACCGCGTGATAGAGCGTATCCCGTTCCACGGGCACGCGGCCGGCCTCGGTGATCAACCGGCACAGCTCCTTGCGCGGCATTCCCTGCGGCGTGGTGGCGCCGGCGTCGTGGTAGATCTTCTCTTCGATCACCGTGCCGTCCAGGTCGTCGGCGCCGAAGCGCAGCGCGATCTGCGCGATCTTGGGTGTCAGCATCTGCCAGTAGGCCTTGATGTGCGCAAAGTTGTCCAGCAGCAGCCGGCTTACGGCAATCTGCCGGATGTCGGTGAGGCCGGTAGTGACGGGCAGGTGATCGAGCGGCGTATTCTCCGGATGAAACGCCAGCGGGATGAAGGTCTGGAACCCGCCGGTCTCGTCCTGCAGCGCGCGCAGCTTCAGTAGATGGTCAACGCGGTCCTCGTCGTTCTCGATATGGCCGTAGAGCATGGTCGCGTTGGACCGGAAGCCCATCTTGTGCGCCAGCCGCGCCGTCGCCAGCCACTCGTCGCCGTCGATCTTGTGGTCGCAGATGATCGACCGCACCCGGTGCGTAAAGATCTCCGCGCCGCCGCCGGGCATCGAGTCCACGCCGGCCGCGCGCAGCTTTTCAAGCGTCTGCGCGATGGTGAGCTTGGCGCGCCGCGCCAGAAAGGCAATCTCCACCATGGTGAAGGCCTTGATGTGCACCTGCGGAAACCGCTCTTTCAAGCCCCGCACCAGGTCGAGAAAAAACTCGAGCGGCAGGTCGGGATGTAGCCCGCCGACAATGTGAAACTCCGTAACCGCCTCGCTGTAGCCCGAGGCCGCCGTCTGCCACGCCTCGTCCAGCGCCATGGTGTACCCGGCCGGATCGCCTTTCTTGCGTCCGAAGGCGCACAGCCTGCACGCAGCCACGCACACGTTCGTCGGATTGATGTGGCGATTGACGTTGAAGTAGGTCACGTCGCCATGCATGCGCTCGCGCACGTGGTTGGCCAACCAGCCCACGGCCAGCACATCCCGCGACGCGTACAGCGCCAGTCCGTCCCCGGCGTTGAGCCGCTCCTGCGCCAGGACCTTGGCCGCCACCGGCTCCAGCCGCGGATCGTACGTCCTGAAGGCATTCCCCTGTCCCGTGTTTTCCGCCGCACCCTGCATACTCTGATGATACCGGACCCAGTCCCGCGGATTCACTTTCCGCCCGCCGCCGCGGCCGGCCCTACCAGCACGCCATCGTCCAGCGAGGCCGCCACCAGCCGGTCGCCCGCCGCGCGGATCAGCGCCACCGGGTAACCCGTCTGCCACCACTGCCAGGTCATCGTCTTCGGATCGATAGCGAAGATCTGGTCGCTCGAACGCGAGCTCACCAGGATTCGCTTGGTCGCGGCGTCGTAGCTCAGGTCGTCGATATCCCTGAACGGCAGCCGCTCGATCCACAGCCAGGTCTTGCCCAGGTCGGGAGTAAAGTAAACGCCCTCGCGCGCGCCCAGCCACAGCGTTCCGTCCGGCGAAAAGATCACCCGGTGAATGCGCGTGAGCATCTGCGGCCGGCCCATCGGCCACCAGGTCTTTCCTTCATCCCTTGAGATCACCACGCCGTCGGTCCGCGCCGCCACGATCGTCTTGCCGTGCACCACCACCGACAGGTAATCGCCCTGGCCCATCACTGGTCCGCCCTGCCACGTGGCACCCTGGTCGTGGCTCGTCAACACACCCAGGTCGGTCGTCGCCGCCCACACGTCCCCGGAAACGTCCAGCGAGCTCACCCGGCCGTCCAGTTCCACCACCGGCGCTTTTTCCTGCTTCTCCACGTTCACGCGCCGGCCGTAAGCTTTCTCCGTCACCGCCTTCACAATCGTGTTGGCAATGGAGTTCCTCGGCTCCCACGTCAACGCCGCGCCCGCCGGTCCTGCGCCGCCCGCCGGCGGATCGAGCACGAAGATCCCATGACTGGTTCCGGCTACTACCGTCCCATCCTTCGTCTGCGACAGCGCAAATACATCGCGCCCATCCAGCCCTTCCTCGAGCTGCTGCCAGCTTGCGCCGCCATCCGTCGACCGGAATACTCCGCCAAAGTTCTTGTCGTTCACCACCCCCACATACAGGTGGGTGGGATCGTCCCGGTCCACCAGCAGCGCCGCAACCTTGCGCTCTGAAAGCCCCTGGTTCGACGGCGTGAACGTCTCGCCCGCATCGTCGCTCGCCAGTACGCCACCCCGGTCCGTGGCCAGCAGCACGCGCTTCGAGTTGCGTGGATCGACGTAAACGCCGTTTACCACCACGTCCGCCCCCGTCATCCGCCGGAAGGTGCGTCCGCCGTTCTCCGTCTTGTACAGTCCCTCCGTCGTGCCCGCG
>JASHPJ010000017.1 GCA_030038195.1 Acidobacteriaceae bacterium | reverse complement strand
TGCATAAAATTCGCGCGATACATTGGAAAGACTTCCCTCCGTATCCTTGCAAGACGGCGCCTGTGCAAACGGATTTGTCGCGCTTATTCAACTTTACAGGAGCAGCGCGTGGAGGATTGGCGCGCCCCGCGTGCGAGGAACCCCGATGCACACGGCCCGGAAGCTATAATTGCGAGTTTGAAGAAAATACGGAGAATCCAAAAACATGCAATCCATCCAGCAAGCAACGAGGCGCGGCTTTCTCAAAAGCGCTCTGCTGACCGCGGCGCCGCTCGCGGCACGCAGCCCCGCCGCCGCGCTCCTCCAAGATCGGGAAAACGCTCCGAGAAGGACCGGGAAAGAAGATCGCGCTGCATGGCTCAAGATCGTCGAGCGCGTCTCGCAGCCGGTGCTTGAGGCCATCAGCCAGCAAAAGCTGCGCGCCACCATGCCCGTGGAAGCGGCAAAAGGCCATGAGCAGGATCGCGCGCAGTCCACGCATCTTGAAGCCGTGGGCCGGCTGCTCTCCGGCCTCGCGCCGTGGCTTGAGGCCGACCCCGGCAACGATCCCGAAGAAGAAAGGCTGCGCCGCCGCTACCAGGAGATGGCGCGCCTCGCCATCCGCTATGGCACCGATCCCAAGTCACCGGACGCGCTGAACTTCGGCAGTAATCAGCAGTCGGTAGTAGACGCCGCGTTTCTCGCGCTGGCCATTGTGCGCGCGCCAACGCAGCTCTGGGAAAAGCTGGACCCGGCGGCCAGGGAAAATCTTGTCCGCGCGCTCGTGGAGACGCGCAATATCCAGCCCGGCTTCAACAACTGGCTGCTCTTTTCGGCGATGATCGAGGCCTGCTTCTGCAAGTACGGGCAGCCGTGGGACACCATGCGCATCGATTATGCGCTGCGCCAGCACCAGGAGTGGTACAAGGGCGACGGAATGTACGGCGACGGCCCCGAGTTCCACTGGGACTACTACAACAGCTTCGTTATTCAGCCCATGATGCTCACCGTGCTCGACGCCGTCAGCACCGTCACGCATCGCTGGGCATTTCTCAACAACGCGGTTACCGCCCGCGCGCGCCGCTACGCAGCCATCCAGGAGCGGCTCATCAGCCCCGAAGGCACGTATCCGCCCATCGGCCGGTCATTGGCATACAGATTTGGCGCGCTGCAGCATCTCGCCGAGATGGCCTGGCGCCGCGACCTGCCTGAAAGCGTAACGCCTGCGCAGGTGCGCGCCGCCATGACCGCCGTCATGACGCGCATGATCGCCGCTCCGGGCACATTCGACGCCCAGGGCTGGCTCACCATCGGCTTCGCCGGCCATCAGCCGTCGATCGGCGAGACCTATATTTCAACCGGCAGTCTCTATCTGTGCTCGGCCGCGTGGCTGCCGCTCGGCCTTGACACAAGCGACGAGTTCTGGAGCGCGCCGCCGCAGCCCTGGACCTCAAAAAAGGCCTGGAGCGGCGTGGACATTCCCACGGACCACGCCATCATCGGCTGAGAGCGATTCATAAGCGGCTCATGGACAACCGGGAAAATAGAATAAAAGGGACCGCCACTGTGCATCTAATAGAGGGTACATACGAAGAAAAATACTGTGAGCGCAGGCAACCCGATAACCCGGGCCGAAGTGTCCAACTCCGTTGCTGAAAAGCCGCGCGCGCTGGCCAGCATCTCCCATGCCTGGCGCGCGCTGCGGCATCGCAACTTCCGACTCTTCTTCGGCGGCCAGAGCATCTCGCTCGTCGGCACGTGGATGACCCGCATCGCCACCGCGTGGCTCGTCTACCGGCTCACGAAATCTGCGCTTTTGCTTGGCATGGTGAGCTTCGCCGGCCAGATTCCCACGTTCCTGCTCGCGCCCTTTGCCGGCGTCTGGGTTGACCGCCTCAATCGCCGCCAAGTGCTTATCTGGACGCAGGCGCTCTCCATGATCCAGTCGCTGCTGCTGGCCGCGCTCACTTTCACCGGCCGCATCAACATTACGTGGATTCTCGCTCTCAGCGTGATGCAGGGCGCCATCAACGCCTTCGACATGCCCGGCCGGCAGGCCTTCATGGCGCAGATGGTCGGCGACCGCGCCGATCTCTCCAACGCCATCGCCATCAACTCGTCCATGGTGAACATGGCGCGGCTCGTCGGACCCGCGCTCGCCGGCATGGTCATTGCCGCAACCAACGAGGCGTGGTGCTTTCTCATCGACGGCATCAGCTACATTGCCGTCATTGCTTCCCTGCTGGCCATGCGCATCGACGCGCCCGCCATGCGCAGGAAAGCGGCCTCCGCACTCCACGAATTGCAAGAGGGCTGGAGCTACGTCTCCGGTTTCGTGGCCATCCGCACCATCCTGCTGCTCTTCGCCGTGGTCAGCCTCATGGGAATGCCCTTCGTGGTACTCATGCCTATCTTTGCGGCCAAAGTGCTGCGCGGCGGGCCGCATACGCTCGGCTTCCTGATGGGCGCCATGGGCGTGGGTGCGCTCATCTCCGCGCTCTCGCTGGCCGCGCGCAAGAGCGTCCGCGGACTGATCCGCATGATCCCCATCTCCGCCGTAGTCTTCGGCCTCGGGCTGGTGGGTTTCGGGCTCTCGCGCAGCTTCTGGCTTTCCATGCTTACGGTGCTCATCGCCGGCATGGGCATGATGCAGGGCATGGCCGCCAGCAACACCATCATCCAGACGCTTGCGAGCGAAGAGAAGCGCGGCCGCGTGATGAGCTATTACACCATGGCCTTCGTCGGCATGGCGCCCTTCGGCAGCCTGCTGGCGGGCTCCATGGCCAGCGCCATCGGTGCGCCCTGGACGGTCATCTTCAATGGATTTGCCGTGGTTCTGGGCGCCGGATGGTTCTTTACGCAGTTGCCCGCGCTGCGCCGCACCGTGCGCCCCATCTACGAGCAGATGGGCATTCTTCCGCCCAAAGAAGAACTCGCTCCGGCTGAAGGCGTGCAATCGTAGACGGGGTTTACTACTACAGTTGTAAATCGGGGATTCCGGAGGGAGCAGGAGGCTTCAGCCCCTGCAAAAGGGCAGATTTGTGGGGCCTTCAGGCCCGGGTCTTTACCACTTTTCGAGGAATGGAAGGAATGACAACTGTAGTACGTGTCCTGTCTCTGAAGTTCATGACATAAATATCGCTGTCATCCTGAGCGAGGGTCGCCGCGGTCCGCCGCGGCGGAGAGTCGAAGGTCGAAGATCCGCCGTG
>JASHPJ010000016.1 GCA_030038195.1 Acidobacteriaceae bacterium | reverse complement strand
TACGAGTGAAGCAGCCATGAGTGCAAGGAAAATAGAGAACGGAGTGCGATGTATGTGGTCCTCAGATAGCGAAGTGTTTCAGTCGGCGCGGCGCGAGCTTTTCTCGGCCGTGCTGGGCGACGTGATGGACAAGATGGGGCTGCGCCGCCAGTTTCTGCCGCCGGCCATCGTGCCGCTGGAGCGGGCGATGGTTGTCTGCGGGCGCGCGCTTACGGTGCTGGAGGCGGATGTCTTCGATGAGACCGTGGAGGGCTCGCACAATCCGCTCTCGGCGCGTCCCTTCGGGTTGATGATGGATGCTCTCGACGACCTGAAAGCGGACGAGGTGTACATCTGTGCCGGCGCGTCGCCGCGCTACGCGCTGTGGGGCGAGCTGATGAGCGTGCGCGCCATGAAGTGCGGCGCGGCCGGCGCCGTGGTGGACGGTTACTCGCGCGACACGCGCGCCGTGCTGGCGCTCGGGTTTCCGACCTTCTCGCATGGCAGCTACGCGCAGGACCAGGGCCCGCGCGGCAAGGTGATCGACTACCGCGTGCCCATCCAGTTGGGGCAGGCCCGCGTCCTGCCGGGCGACGTGATCTTCGGCGATCTCGACGGGGTCTGCGTGATTCCGAGAGAGGTCGAGCAAGACGTCTTTGCCGCGGCCTTCGACAAGGCGCGCCAGGAAAAGGTGGTGCGCAAGGCGCTGGAAGAAGGAATGCCCTCGCGGCAGGCGTTTGAAAAATTCGGCATCCTGTAGCGCGGGCGCCCGGCGGCACTTCTTCGATTTGTCCCAACCGGGCCGGACCCTTAGAATCGTTAAAAGGCGCTCCGCGTTGACTGCGGCGGCCTTCAGGTGACGATGAGCGAACACGAGGCAGGGAATTCTCCCGAAACACAGGCAGCATCGTCGGCGTGGAGCAGAGTAGAGAGGGCGCGGCATCCCCAACGGCCTTACCCCATGGACTTGATCGAGCGGATCTTTACGGATTTCAGCGAGATTCACGGGGATCGCGCCTTTGGCGACGACGAGGCCGTGATCTGCGGCATGGCGCGGCTGGACGGCGAAGAGGTGCTGGTCATCGGCATCCGCAAGGGCGGCACCACCAAGGAGCGCATCCGGCGCAACTTCGGCATGCCCAGCCCCGAGGGGTATCGCAAGGCGCTGCGCTGCATGAAGCTGGCAGAGAAGTTCTCGCGGCCGGTCATTGCCATCGTCGACGTGACGGCCGCGTATCCCGGCCTGGGCGCGGAAGAGCGCGGGCAGGCCGAGGCGATTGCGCGCAACATCCGCGAGATGTCGCGGCTGCGCGTTCCAACCATCGCGGTGATTACCGGCGAAGGCGGCTCGGGCGGCGCGCTGGCGCTGGCTGTGACGGACAAGGTGCTGATTCTCGAAAACGCGGTCTACTCGGTGATTCCGCCCGAAGGCGCGGCAGCCATCATGTGGCGCGACACGGCGCACAAGGACCGCGCAGCCGCGGCGCTGCGGGTAACGGCGCAGGATGTGGCCAATCTGGGCTGCGTGGACGAGATTGTCGCCGAGCCTGAGGGCGGTATTCACGCCGATCCGGAAAAGGGCGCGGAGCTGCTGGGCGCGGCCATCCGCAAGCACCTGGCGGCGCTGAGAGAAATGGCGCCGGAAGCGATGCTGGCCGAGCGGCAGCGCAAGTTCCGCAACATTGCGCAGTTCTATACCGAAAGCACAACGCCGACCACCGAGCCGGCCTGAGGCGCATTTGACGCATAGATGACCATGCTTGACCTGATTCAGAGATTGTGCGGCAAGATCGCGGGCGCGAGGCGCGCATGAGCGAACAGCCCGCTGCGCGCAGCCGGATGCGCGCCTATCTCGAATTTCTGGTTGCCATTTTGTACTTCTTTCTGGCGCGCGGCCTGGCGCGTCACGGCGCGGATGTTCTGGCCGCAGGGCCATGGCCGGCGCTGGGCTCTCCACTGGCCGGGCAGGCCATGTTCGCGTTGTTCCTGCTGCTCGGCTACGCGGCCATGGGCTTCTGGTTCGATCGCCAGTTGCATCCGGTCAGCGCGCAGGGATTTTCGCTTCGCGCGGGCTGGCCGCGCGAAGCGGCGCTGGGCCTGGCCACTGGCTGGGGGCTGGCCGTGGCCTGCGTGTTGCCCATGATGCTGATGGGCGGCATCGCCATGACGGTGTCGGCGCAGTTTTCATCCTGGACCGGCTTTGCGGCCGATGCAGCGTTTTTCGCCATGGCGGTGCTGGCTGAAGAAGTCGCCTTCCGCGGCTATGGCTTTCAGCGCTTTGCCGATGCGGTGGGGCCGGTGGGCGCCGTGCTGGTCTTTGCCGCGTACTACGCGCTGGTGCAGGCCACGATTCCCGGCTCCGGCCACGCCAGCATCATGGTGTCAGTCGTGCTGGCGCTGGTGCTGGCCACGGCTTACCTGCGCACGCGGGCACTGTGGGTAAGCTGGGGGCTCAACTTCGGCTGGAAAGCGAGCCGCGCGCTGCTTTTCGGGCTGGCCGTCAGCGGCGACGGCACGCATTCCTCGGTAGTGCAGGGCGACCCGATGGGTCCGTTCTGGCTGACCGGCGGCGCCTACGGGCTGGATGGCACATGGATCGCCTTCTTCGCAATGCTCGTGCTGCTGCCCCTGGTCTTCCGCATCACGCGCGACCTCGACTTCAAGTACAACGCGCCGGTGCTCGAGCCGGGAGGCATTCCGGTGGACCTGGACGCGGCAGCGCGCGCGCAGCATGAAAAGGCCATGGGCGCACACGAAAGCGCCGCTCCCGCACTGGTGCAGATTGCCGCGGCGCCCGCTCCGCAGCCGGCGGCGCAGACGGAAAAACCGGCAGCCGGCGGCGCGAGCGGACCGCAGTAGAACCGGTTGCGCCGCGGAGCTTCATCGCTCCCGATTACCGTGTCTTCAAAGCCGGAAAATCCTTTTCACTTGATCGGGCCTCGTTTTTGCGTCAAGCTTATCGTGGACATGGGAGGCTCCCATGATCGTGTCAATCCTTCGCCGACAAAGCGGGCCACTGCAGGCCAGATGCTTTCCTGGGTGCGCAGGGAGCAGACGGCGCACCGGAATCGCGACCGGGGTTGCACTGGCAACTCTCTTCTTTTCAGGCATTGCGGCAGGCCAGGTGATCACCATCGACACCAGCGGCAAGGGTCCCGCAGCCGCCACCGGCCCGGTGGACAGGCGTTACCAGCAGATTCAACCGACCAAGGTTGAGCTTTCCAAGACCGAGCTCGACACCAGGACCCGGCTTGAGTTGGAGCGGCTGTTGCAATCCGAGCAGGGCTTTGCCATGCGTCCGTTTCCGCGTGGCCACAAAGGGTTGACGCTGGTGGCCAACGGCAAACTGGAGCCGGCTGGCGAAGCCTACCTGAACATGGTGGTGAGCGAAGGGCTCTGCGCCAAACCGGGCGACCGCGTAGTCATTACCGACATCAAGTTCGACCACAACAAGATGATCTTTGCGCTCAACGGCGGCCCCGACTTCAAGCACCGGTTCCTGCGTCATATCCAGATCGGCATGGACCCGGACTACAGCAACCCGGTGGTTCCAGACGAGCCTGACCCGGCCGGCGCACGGCTCACGCTGGAGTTCAAGGGCCACATGCCGCAGATGACTGCAACGCAGGTAAAAGCACTGCTGGCTCCGCTCATCTCCTTCGATGTAAAGACGCCCATCCAGGCGTTCACCGACACGCTGCCCACCCCGCTGAAAGAGGCGATCCTGCACCACGAGGTGTGGGTGGGCATGAGCACCGACATGGTGCTCTTTGCCAAAGGGCAGCCGCAGAACAAGGTGCGCGAGATGGATGGGCAGATGCCTTTCGAGGAGTGGATCTACGGCAAGCCGCCGCAGGATGTGGACTTCGTCCGTATCAACGGCAACCGGGTCATCCGCGTGGAAATTGCCAAGATGGGCCAGCCGCTGCAGGTCTTTACCAAGGATGTGGTGGATGGCCTGATGCGCACCGATGGCACACCGGTGATCGCCGCGGCGAATACCAGAACCATCGAAGAAGGGGATGTGCAGAAAGACCCGAACCGGCAGGCCCCAGATGCGCCGCCGAGCCTGCGCTCTCCCGGCGAGAGTTTGCCCCAGGACCAGGAGAAGAATACCGGCGTAATGAAGCCGGTACAGCCCGCCAAGCCGCATACCGATGACGCGCCCTGGAACAATCCCGACGATCAGCAGCCAGCAAGCTCGCAGCCCGCATCGCAGCCGGCGCCATCCTCGGGCGGCCAGACTGCGCCGTCTTCGACGGGCACCGGGACCGGTGGTGGGCAATCGTCTACGCCGTCGAGTAACCCTGCCCAGCCGTAAGCGGTTCGTGTCTCTTATTTCGATCCTGCTTTACACAGGCTCATTTTTTCCAACGCAACGCCGGAGCGCGCTTGCAGGCTGCTGGTTCCGGTCGACGGCTGGGCTGCGGCTAAGGACCTGTTTAAAAAGGGGCTATCCTGCGGCGCCCTTCGGCAAGCTCAGGGCAGGCTTGAAGCTGAACCTTGACACTGCGTGCATTTTCCTGAGAGTTCGGCCACCGCTGACCCTGGATTATCGCAGCAGGATTTGAAACCCTGCTTGAGCGAAATGCCAGTCATGCGTGAATGCAGCCGTCAGACGCTCGACGTCAGGGCTGAGGGAAGTCTTCATGCATCTAGCTTATTAAAAAGTCGATTATGCGGCGTAAAAACCCTTCATTTACAAAAGAGTCCGCGCCGGCAGGGCCGGAAACCTGCCTTGTTGTAAACTGAGGGGAGCGAGTCCGCTTCCTGCCTGCAATCCGCCTGCGATTCCAGGGCGAGTAAACGACCGCGCCGTTGAAGCCGTCCGCCACGGCGGATGTGAGCCGAGACATTTTGTGAAGGAGAAACACTCGACCGATGGCAAAGATTGCAAAAACAGGCGACCGCAAGAAGGTCATGGACACGACCAAGTCGACCAACTGCCCCAAGTGCAGTAAACCCACGCGCATTGTGAAGCGCGTGAAAGACCGCGAGCGCGGCGTGCCGGGAGGCGTCTATATCTCCTGCTCTGCGTGCGACTTCTACGAAAAGCTTTAAGTGACAGTTGGAATTTGAACAGGGAAAAGCCCGGCCAATCGCCGGGCTTTTCTGCTGCGTTCTATCGTTCCTTCAGAGTGCCTGGGCCATCTCCGCGAGGATCGCCTCGGCCGCTTCTGCCGGGTCCGTGGCCTGGGTGATGGGGCGGCCCACGACGAGATAGCTGGCGCCGCTGCGCAGGGCGTCGGCGGGCGTGGCGATGCGCTTCTGGTCGCCGGCCGCGTTATGAGTGTGGGCGCCGGCGGCGCGGATGCCGGGGACCACCAGCACGCCTTCCGGGCCGGTGAGCGCGCGCAGCGTGGACACTTCCTGCGAGGAGCAGACGAAGCCACGGATTCCGGCTTCGAGCCCCATGCGCGCCAGCAGCTCCACCTGCTCGGCAGGCGTGCGGTCGAGACCGACGGCACTGGTCTGGCTCCGGTCCATGCTGGTGAGCACGGTCACGGCCAGCAGTTGCGGCGGATCGGCCAGGCCGGCGAGCGCGTTTTGCGCGGCCTCCAGCATGGCCGGGCCGCCGCCGGCATGGATAGTCATCATGCGCACGCCGAGCGAGGCCGCCGAGCGCACCGCTCCGGCCACGGTGTTGGGAATGTCGTGGAATTTGAGGTCGAGAAACACCGAATGGCCGCGCGCGACGAGCAGCTCGATGGCCGCCGGGCCGGCAGCGGTAAAGAGCTCCATGCCCACCTTGAACCACTGGCAGGTGTGCTCCAGGCGGTTGACCAGATCGAGTGCAGTCGGTGCGGCGGGAACGTCCAGGGCAACGATCAGCCGCTTGCGCGCTTCTTCGATCGGGTCGAATTCGGCCACGCGCGCGGGAGCGAAGCTCGGTTTGAGGCGCTCAGGTATGGGCATGTCTTTATGCTACGGCAAATCTGGATAATTCTCTGCAGCGAAAAAGGGCAACGCTGAGTGCGGGGTACATCCGGTAAGCTGGGAAGGGCGGAAATTGCCGAAGTCTTACATGCAAGACATGTGGTAACCGATTCAAAAAATTAATCTTTGATTGCCTGGGATCTGGGTATCGCCGATATTTTCAGGGTATGGAAATCCGGCCGGCGCCAGCTTATGTAAGACGCGTCTTACGGCTGTAAGACATCAAAAAAATGGGAAGATGGGAGGCCCATGCGCCTGGGCAAAAGAGCGGGATTCGGAAGGACAGCGGGGTATCTCCGGGTTTGTACCCTCACGCTGTGCGCGATGCTGCTGTTATGCGTCCCGGCGGGGGCTGCGGCCGTCGACACCAACCCGATGAACTATGACCCGCAGGTGCGCGAGGCATTCCAGCGCTTCTATAACCTCGATTACCCAGGGGCCGTGGAGCGGTTCGAGCGCTATCACCAGCAGCATCCGGGCGATCCGCAGGCTACGGCCTACCTGTTGAATGCCGTGATCTTTCAAGAGCTGTATCGCGAAGACCTGCTGGACACGACTTTCTACGCCAATGACGGTTTCCTGAGCGGCCATCACGCCACGGATGAAGATCCCAAGGCGCGGGACCGCATCTTTGCGCTGGCCGACGAGGTAGTGCACGAGGCCGACTGGCAACTGGGCAAGAATCCGAACGATGTGGACGCGCTGTTTGCGCGGGCCTGGGCGCGCAGCCTGCGGTGTACTTATGTCGCCATGGTGGAGCGTGGATTCGGTGCCGGCTTCCGGCTAGCTACCAAGGCCAAGGACGATGCACAGCGCGCCCTGCAGATCGATCCGAATTACGTGGACGCAAAACTCATTACCGGCGTGTATGAGTACGTGGTGGGCGCGCTGCCCTGGCCGTTCAAGCTGATGATCGGTTTTGCCGGCATTACCGGCTCCAAGTCCACCGGGATGGCACTGCTGCGCGATGCCGGCAACCGCGGCGTGATCAGCAGCGTGGAAGCGCGCACGGCGATGGCGTTGTTCCTGCGCCGCGAGGCGCGCTACCCCGAGGCGATCCAGGTGGTGCGCAGGCTGGAGAGTGAGTATCCGCACGATTTTCTCTTCTGCCTGGAGGAGGCCAACCTGCGCAAGGACGCGGGCGAGGGCATGGCCGCGGTCGAGGCCTATCGCAAGCTGCTGGCCGAGAGCGCCGAGCCCGGCTACTTTGCTTCAGCCAAGCTGGACCTGGCGGAGTTTGGCCTGGGCGATGCGCTGCGCGGGCAGCGCCACTATGCCGAGGCCGCGCAGGCTTACGAGCAGGCGGCGGCGACGCCGAGTGTGGGGACGGAGATCAAGGTGCGGTCGCTGCTGGACGCAGGCGAGTGCCGCGACCTGTTGAACCAGCGCGCCGAGGCAGTGAAGGATTACCAGGCCGCTATCGATACGGGGCCGAATACGACGCGGGCCGATACGGCGAGGAAGCATCTCCATTCGCCCTACCGCGGCAACTGAGTGAGCGGAGCAAGGCCGGTTTGTCGTCAGGATCAACACTAAGAACCCGTCTACAAACTCATCTGTTAACCGAAGGGTTGTAGGTTCGAGTCCTACCTGAGGAACCAATCTATTTTTAGAATCAATATCTTAATAAACTAGCAATCGATGCTTCAACTTGTGCCCCACTACAGCGGCTTCGCTTCAAGTGTGTACAGAACCGAGACTGCCGAGTGGCTTTTTCCTTACGAAAAGCTATCCGCCGTGGCGGACGTGATCTTCAAAGGTCAAGATGGGAAGCGAATCCGCTCTCATGGAGCGCGTGGCCGGGCGTGTTCTGGCACATGGGAGGCTGCACTTAGGAAACCGGTTGTTCAAGACTGCGATGATCCGCTTCCGGCGCGTGGCAGAGTTTACCGCGGCGCAACTGCCGGCGCTCCATGAGCAGGAAGAAGACGGGAACCAGGATCAGCACGTGGATGGTGGACGTGATCATGCCGCCGACGATCGGGGCGGCGATAGGCTTCATCACGTCGGAGCCGATGCCGGTTTCCCAGAGAATGGGCGCAAGGCTGAGGATGACGGCAGTCACGGTCATCAGCTTGGGGCGCAGCCGCTGCACGGCTCCCTCGATGGCGGCCTGTTCAATATCGGCTTCCGCGAGGGGAGCGCTGCGGGCCAGGCGTTTCTCCAGAGCCTCATGCAGATAGACGACCATGACGACGCCGGTTTCGACCGCGATGCCGAACAGCGCGATGTAGCCCACCCAGACAGCCACGCTGAAGTTGTAGCCGAGAATCCATTGTAGCAACAGGCCGCCAGACATCGCGTACAGCGTGGGGAAGATCAGCATCATCGCTTCGGCAGCGGACTTGAAGACAAGGTAAAGCAGCAGGAAGATAACCAGGAAGACGATGGGCAGGATGATTGCAAGGCGTTGCCGGGCGCGCAACTGGAACTCGTATTCTCCTGCCCAGTGCCAGGTATAGCTGGCCGGCAGCACGAGCCTTTGCTGCAGCAAGCGCGTCGCATGATCCACAAAACTGCCATAATCGCTGGTCTTCAGGGTGAGATAGACGTATCCGGTGAGCGCGCCGTCTTCGTCGCGGATCATCGCCGGGCCGCGGGAGAAGTAGACGCGCGCCACTTCGCCGATCGGGATCTGCTCGCCGGAAGGCGTAGCAATGAGCGCCTGCGCAATGGCCGCCGGGTCATCACGAAAATCGCGCTGATAGCGCACGGCGATGGGAAAACGCTCGCGACCTTCCACGTTCTGGGCAATGTCCGCTCCGCCCACTTCCGAAGTAATTACGCGTTGCACGTCAGCCACGGTGAGCCCGTAGCGCGCGGCCTCCGGACGGTTCACGTCGATGTTCAGATAGAAGCCCTGCGAGACGCGTTCAGAAAAAACGGATGTGGTTTCGGGCATGGAAGAGAGGATGGTCTGCATCTGTGAGCCGATGTCCTGGATGCGGGCGAGATCGGGGCCCTGAATCTTGATGCCGACCGGTGTCTTGATGCCGGTAAGCTCCATGTCGAGCCGGTTTTCAACAGGCATGGTCCAGGTATTGGTGAGGCCGGGAAACTGCAGATTCTGGTCCATGGCGCCGATCAGCTTTTCATAGGTCATGCCCTTGCGCCACAGGGAGCGCGGCTTGAGCATGATGGTGGTATCGAACATGTCCAGCGGAGCGTTATCAGTGGCGCTATCGGAACGGCCGACGGAGCCGAACACGGTGGCCACCTCGGGAAACGCATGAATGATGCGGTCCTGCTGCTGCATGAGAGAAACCGCCTGGGGAACCGAGATTCCCGGCAGCGCGCTCGGCATATAGAGTGCCGACCCCTCATAAAGCGCGGGCATGAACTGGCTGCCAAGGCGGAAATAGAGTGGAATCGTCGCCGCGAGAAAAGCCAGGTTCAGGGCAATCACCAGCTTCCAGTGCCGCAGGCACCAGCGGAGAACCGGCAGGTAGAGCGCCTGCGCAATGCGCGCAAGGGGATTCTGCGATTCCGGTTTCAGCTTGCCTCGGAGACAGAAGGGCATCAACGCCGGGACCAGGGTGATGGACAGCAGCGATGAAAAGACCAGCGCCAGCGTCTTGGTCCATGCCAGCGGCCGGAACATGCGCCCCTCCTGCGCTTCAAGCAGGAAGACGGGCAGGAACGATACGACGATGATGAGCAGGGAATAAAAAAGCGCCGGGCCCACCTGCTGCGCCGCGTTTAACAGGATGCGGCGGCGCTCGGCAGGCTGCAGCCCTGGGGAGCCGTCGCACTCAGCCAAGTGACGATAGCCGTTTTCTACCATCACGATTGCCGCGTCAACCAGGACTCCGATGGCCAGCGCGAGCCCGCCCAGCGACATGATGTTGGAGCTGACGTGGAGGTAGTACATGGGGACGAACGCCGCTAGCACGGCAATGGGCAGCGTGAGGATGGGCACCAGCGCGGAGCGGAAGTGAAAGAGGAAAGCAATGCTGACGAAGCTGACGATGATCGCTTCGAGAATCAGGTCCCGCTTCAGCGTGTGAATCGACTCGTCAATGAGCCAGGAGCGATCGTACCCGGTTACGATTTCCACGCCCGGCGGTAGCGACGGCGCAATCTCGCGGAGCCTCGCCTTCACGGCGTGAATGACATTCAGCGCATTGCTGCCGTAGCGCATCACCACGATGCCGCCGACGGTTTCACCCTGGCCCTGCCAGTCAGCCGCGCCGCGGCGCACATCGGGACCGAAGGACACCGTACCCAGGTCGCGTACAAGAACCGGCGTTCCATTCTTTGTGGCCACGGGAACGTTTTCCAGATCGGACAGCGAGCGGAGATAGCCGAGGCCGCGCACCATGTACTCGGCGCCGTTCATGTCGAGCACATCGCCGCCGGCCTCGTTGCTGCTCTGGCGAATGCGGTCAATGACCGTGGCCGTGGAGATGCCGTAAGAGAACAGCTTTTGCGGATCGAGGTTCACCTGGTACTGGCGCACGAATCCGCCGATGCTGGCCACCTCCGCCACACCGGGAACGGTTTCAAGCTGATAGCGCAGGTACCAGTCCTGCAGCGCGCGCAGATCGGCAAGGCTCTGGGTGTGGCCTGGGTCGAGGATCGCGTACTCGTAGACCCAGCCCGCGCCCGTTGCGTCCGGCCCGATGGCCGGATGAACTCCCGCAGGTAGCTGTCCGGCGATCTGCTGCAGGTATTCCGTAACCCGGGAGCGGGCCCAATAAAGATCGGCGCCGTCGTCGAAGACAACAAAGACGTAGGAATCGCCGAACATGGTCTGCGCGCGAACGCCCTTGACGCGAGGAGCCGCGAGCAAGGCGGAGATGATCGGATACGTCACCTGGTCTTCAATCACATTGGGCGGCTCGCCCGGCCAGGACGTGTGGATGATCACCTGCACATCGCTGATATCCGGCAGTGCATCGAGCGGCACGCGCCGCATGGACCACGCACCTGCAACTGCCAGCAGGATGGCCGCCGCGAATACGATGAAAGGATTGTGCGAGCACCACTCGATAATCCTGGCGATCATCCCATGCCTCCTGAAGCAGTGAGGCTGAGCTGCCTTGTGGCAAGCGCCTGGCCGTTGCGCACAACCGTGACCGTAACCTGCCACGTGCCTCCAGCCCCAAGCTGCAGTGGGCCTGCGTAGATGCCCTGGCCCTGGCCGGTAAGCGTGGCCGTCGCGCGCATCGCGCCCATGCCCATTACCGGCATTGCAGGCATAAAGAAGACCGCCGTCACTTGCGCGCCGCTTACGGGTTTTCCATCTGCGCTTGTAAGCCGCACCCGCATCGTGTTTGCGCCCTTGCGTAGAGGCGATGGATCGGTGCTGAGGTCAATCTGGACGGACTGTGTTGCGGACGCGCCTGTTCCCGAAGCGGCGGACTGCGGCAAAACAGAAAAGGAGCCGAGCGCCGACTGAAGCTGCGCTTCGGAATCCACCAGGAAGTTGGCCGCGCTGACGATGCGGTCGCCCGGCTCAAGCCCTTTGAGCACCACCACCGAGTCGCCAATCTGCGGACCGGTTTGTATCGCGCGTGGTTCCAGGCTGCCTTCGCCGCGGTCAAGGAAGGCGATCTCGCGCGTGCCCGCCTGCAGCACACCGGAGGCCGGAATGACCAACTGCCGCCCGAGGGGAACGCCGATGTTCACGCTCACGTACATGCCCGGCTTGAGGATGGCGCCGGGATTGCCGAACACCAGCCGCACGCGCACCGTGCGCGTGGCAGGATCGACGTCCGGAAGAATCTGGTCGATGCGGCCGTGAAAGATGCGGCCGGGATACGCATCCACCGTCACTTGAGCCGGATTGCCCGGTCTGAGCCGGCCCACGTCGGTCTGAAAGACATGGGCGTAAACCCAGACCGTAGAAAGATCGGCAATGGTGTAGAGCCTGGTATCCGGCTGCACATACGCATTCGGCAGCGCGTTGCGCTCGGTAATGTAGCCCGAGGCCGGCGACTCGACGGCGATCTCACGCTGCACTTTGCCGCTCTGCTCCAGCGCGGTAATCTCCGCGGCCGGAATATCGAATTGGCGCAGGCGCTCGGCCGCGGCCTGGACAAGCCAGCCGCTCTCCTGGCTGGCCATTCCGTGCATTGCAGGCGAAAATGCCTGCTGGTTCTGCTTCGCAAGCAGATACTCCTGTTCGGTGCTAACCAGGTCAGGACTATAGATCGTGAAGAGCCGCTGTCCCTTGCGCACATACTGCCAGGTTGCATTGGCAAAGACGTGCTGAATCCAGCCGGGGAATCGTGTTTGCACATAGGCAATGCGCTGTTCATCGATATCCACGTCGCCCGGCGCCTGCAGTTGATCGTCGATATCCCTGACCTGCGCGATCGCCGTGGTGACGCCGATCTGCTGAAGGCGCTGCGGCGGGATTTGCATCGGGGTCAGCTCCGGATCGGCCGCATCTTGCCGTGGCGCAGCCGGTGTAGCCGATTGAGCCGCGGCGGTTGGCCCCTGGGCCACAACGAGATCCGAGGGGTCTGCCACCGGCAGCGGATGCGCCCGATGAAGCAGCTCCCACGCAAGGCCGCCCGCCAGCACGCTGCAGAGAACAAGAGTCACCCGGAAGGCGTTGCGATACGCATGGTCCGTCATTGTTTCCCTTCCTGCGCAGATGGCGCGGTCCTGTCGATGGGTGCGCCGACGGCCAGCTCCAGGTCCGCCATGCGCGTGTTGAAATCGGCGCGCGCCTGCAGCCAGGCGAGGTCGATGTCGATCACCTGCATCTGGCTGTCGAGCAGGTTCAGAAAGTCGGCCTGGTTGTTTTCATAGGCGATAACCGCGGCGTGCAGCGTTGCCTCGGCCTCGGGCCGCAATGACTTCTGATAGAGCGCTGCAAACTTCTGCGCAGCCGCAGCCTCTTCCAGGAATTCTTTGATCTGCCCAAAGGCTTCTGTGCGCAGGGCAGCCAGCTCGGCATCCTGCTGGCCCACAACCGCCGTTGCTGTGGCGATCTCTGCATTGTGCTTGCGGTGATCGAGCCAGGGCAGAGACATCGCGCCCTCCACCATGTACGTGTTCCGCATGGTTGAACTCGGCGGCATCAGCATGTATCCCGCCGCTACGGTGAAGTCCGGAACATACGCCTTCCTGGCAAGGCTCTGCTGCTGCCGGCTCTGCGCCGCGTCTGCTTCGGCTTCGAGAAGATCGGGACGGCTGGCAAGTGCCAGTTGCTCCAGGTCGGATTCGGAGGGCAGGGCAGCCAGCACGCCGTAATCGCCCTGCACGCGCAGCGGCGTGGCCGGATCGCGGCCCGCCAGCGTGTTCAGACGTGCGCGGGCGACCTCCGCGTCGCGGTCGAAACGGATCATGTGCTCAGCCAGCCGGGTCAGCTCCAACCGGGCTTTCAGCAAATCTTGCTGCGGCACCTTGCCCACCGTGTAGCGAATGCGCGCCGCTTCGATGGCCTGGCGGGCGATGCCCACATGCTCGTCGTGAATCTTCAGCTCATCCTGTGCCACCAGCAGGCCATAAAATGCCCTGCGAACCTCGACGCGCACACGCAGGCGCACTGCCGCGAGTTCGTCCTTTGCCTCCGTCACCTCGGAGCTGGCCACGCCGGCGCGCAGGCTGCGCTTTCCTGGACCGGGCAACGCCTGCGTCACCATGAACATGTTCTGCGCTTGGTTGTAGTTCCAGGGCTGGTTCAGCGGCACGCCCCAGCCCCGGTACATGGCCTGGGGATCGTCGAGCACGCCAGCCGCCGGCACGTTCGCTTCAGCCGTCGCCACGCGCCGCACCGCGGCGGCAATGTCTGGATTTTGTTCCAGGGCCATGCGCTCAATCTCATCCAGGGTGAGCGCCGGCCCGGACGGCTGCGGCACCGGCTCGCTCGCAAACAGCGCATCGAAATTGGACAGAGTGTCGGCATCTGGCTGCGTCTGCGCGCGAAGAGCTGACCCCATGGCGCAGAACGCCGTCAGGCAGACAACGGCAGCAAAAGATCTCATCGTTTCCTCGCGTCAAAGGGAGATACGGAACGCGATCGCGTATCTGCAGACAGACACACGACGCCTGAAAGAAGCGAGGAGATTAAATGCGGAGGACGGAGCCGTTGCCCGGAGAACCCGGCAGAGGCGGTATTGCCGCTGTGCGCAAGATCCCGTTGCCGGCAACCGGCAGAGGAACAAGCGCAGCAGGAACGGCGCACTGGGCCAGGCCGGCCATGTGATCGGAAATGCTGGCTGAGCCGGGAATCAGGGGAGTGTCCGCGGGCTGTATCCGGCAGCAGCTACTGCAATGCATCACCGCCGGTGAGCCGCAGTCCTGCATGGCCATGCTCTGGCAACACGCAGCGCGTCCCGTGGGCGCAAGGCAGGCAAGCGCGGGCATTGCGGCCCACAAGACCACAATCGCCAGCAGTACGACCGCGCTTTTTCTGCCCATGTGCATACTATACGCTCACCTTTAGCTCTGAGCATCTGTTGCGCTGGACGCTGCCCGCAGTGATTGCGGTCACAGGATGCCCGCCTCATCGCGGCGGCTTCGGAGCCCTTTCACTCGGCGCACGCCTTTTCGAGCGGCGCCAGATCGTGACTCCGCCGGCTCACAGGCGCCCACCGGAGGAAGGCGGACGGTGCGAACTACCAGAACTGGGTCGCAACCACATTGGCCGGGCCTGACCGGCCGCGGATCACGTCGGTCGAGAGAACGATCTCCATATTCTTGTTCTCCCATCCGTGCGGCGCAACCGCCGCCAGTTTCTTGATCTCCCGCCTGCTGGTCAGGAAATTTGCCGCCGCCGTGGTGCCGAAGACCGTAATCCCCGCCGCTACCACTACCTGCTGCTCGGTCTTTGGATCCACCATCCTGAGCACGAGCGCATAGTCCCGTGTCACGTCGAGGTAGGGCGTCGCGTAGTCGATCGCCCAGTCGTGGTTCTGCGGGTTGTTGCGGTCGCGGAGGCTCACCTGATCGGGCGTGGGCTGCTCCACGTAGAAGCGGAGCTTGGAGACAAGGCGCTCCGTCCAGTTGTTGTTGAGCAGGCCCACAAGGATGGTCGGACCGTTCTGCAGGTCCGTAAAGGTCGCGTCGGACTGGGAAGCGAACTGGAACCGCCGTCCGCTACCCTGGATCAGGCCCGCGAACTTCGCCAGCGTGAATGCGTCGTAGACATTGACTGTCTCGCTGGGCGAGTTATGGAAGTCGCTGAGCGTAAGCGTGGGGCTCAGCACCGGGATGACATCCGGCGACCGGCGTCCACCCTCCACGTTGCCAATGCACAGCAGAATGGGAGAACGCGAGGACAGGATGGGATCCCAGAAGCTGTCGAAGGTGTTATGCACGCGCTGAATCCACCAGGCGCCGGTAGCGGCCACAGTCACCAGCAGGCCGGCGGCGATCAGCCATCCCAGGCGGAGCCGGCTCCGCGGCCGTCCGGCATACGGGCTGCTCTCCGCTCGCTCGAATCGTTCCGGTATGCGTGTTGCGCCCGGAGCCGTGAAGGGAAGCAACTCTTCGGCGCGGCGGAACTGCGGCATGTACGAGCCGGGCTGGACCTCGATCCTGATCTCGTCGCGCGGGGCCTGCTGGTAATACTGCGCCAGCCGCTTGCGCACCTCTGCCACTGCGCTGCGCACGGCGTGGTCGGTGGAGGTGTCGTAGTCCGGGGCCCGCTGGAAGACCTCAATCCCGATGGTCCGCTCTTTGAGCCGATCGCCGGCTCCCTCCAGGGTCTGATCCACTATATATTTGAGGACGGCCGCGTAGCGTTTGCTGTTCAGAAACACTGCACTTGTCAGAATCCTCTGCAGTTGCCTCCGCACCGCTTCGCGCTCCCGGTCAGTGCCAGGCATGAAGACCGAATTTGGCGTGCCCACCACCGGTTCACCTGCGTACCCGTTCTGAGCCACCATGCCGTCCTCTTGCGACCGAAGAGGAGTATACCATGCAAGGCGCAGCACTTATCGCCGAATCTGGATGTCTCTCAGGGCAAACGCATGAACGAGAAACTCAGTGGAACGTTACCTTGAAGTCATGCCCTTTCAAAACCGATTGTCCCCGCTGGTTCATTTTTTTTCATGCGATTGCCCTGACCTCAGCTGGATGGAGGGAGCGGCTCGAGCGTGAGAGCGTGTACAATCGCACTGTCGCTGGACCGGCTGCGCAGCTTGCATGACGCGCCGGCCCATGCCAGGGCACTTCGAGGGCACCGTGGACGAGTATCTTGAGCGAGTCGTCGACCTGACCGAGCCGGAGTCGAATCACCTCTACAACATGAGCGTCGACGAGGCACGCGCGCTCGTGCTCGGCGGACCGGCCGAAGCCGTTAACCGGATTCACGGCTCGTTTGCGTTGGTTGCCAGGCGCGGCAAGACAGTGCGGATGGCGCGCTCGCTTGACAGGCCGCTGCGCTACTTCCTCGCCAAGCGTAAAGAAGGTCCGGCGCTTGTCGTCTCTGACCGCATTGACTCGATCTACGAATGGCTCAGGCGCGAAGGGCTCGAAGAACAGTTCCGGCCAAGCTACACGCGCATGGTGCCCGCGCATTATGTCGTCGAGCTGCAGCTTGTGGGCTGCCCTGACCCGGACCCGGTCTATACGCGTTTTTTTACGCCAGGAGCCGAGAGGCTGCCTGCCGATCTGGATACGATTGGCCGCGCCTACATCTCCGCGCTGGCTGAAGAGATTGCGCAGTGGCTGCGCTCGATCCCGCCGGATGCGCCCATCGGCGTGTGTTTTTCCGGCGGCATCGACAGCGGCAGCGTGTTTCTTGCCACCTATCACGTCCTGCGCAAGCTGGGCATGAGCCTCGGCCGCCTGAAGGCGTTTGTCTTGAATCTTGGCGATGGGCCGGATCTGCGCCAGGCGCAATCCTTCCTCGAGCAGCTCGGGCTCGCAATCTTTCTCGAGCCGATTGAGAGCGACGCATCCGCTCTCGATGCCGGCGAGACGATCCGCGTAGTGGAAGACTACAAGCCACTCGACATCGAGTCGGCAACCATGGTCCTTGCGCTGGCGAAAGGCATTCGCGCGCGCTATCCCGGCTGGCGCTACCTGGTTGACGGCGATGGCGGCGACGAAAATCTGAAAGACTATCCCATCGAAGCCAATCCGGAGCTGACCGTTCGCAGCGTGATCAATAATCCGATGCTTTACCAGGAAGGCTGGGGCGTAGGCAGGATCAAGCACTCGCTCACCTACAGCGGAGGCCTGAGCCGCTCCTATGTGCGTACCTATGCAACGGCAAAGCACTACGGCTTTACCGGCTTCAGTCCCTACACCATGCCGGCGGTGATTGCGGTTGCCGAGGCCATCCCGTTTATCGAGCTGACCAATTACGACATGGAGCGCCTCTACGCCCTGAAGGGCGAAGTGGTAGCGCGCGGAGTGGCTGCCGTCACCGGCTTGCAGATGCCCGTCTTTGCCAAGCGGCGTTTCCAGCACGGCGCGCTCTCTGCAAACTCGCTGCGCGAGCGCCTGCCTTACCGCGAAACCGAATATCGCAATCAATTTCTCGCGCGTTACCAGTGATGCCGCCGCCGTTGTCTGCGTATCCGCACGCTGCTCGCGAGCGCGATGCGTGGATCATCGCGCGCAGGGGGCGGCGCAACCCCGTCGATCCGTTGCTGCCCTATGCGTTCTTTGCCGAGCAGGAACGCAGCGCAGCGGGAGAAATCCTGCCCACGGCAACCATATTCCTCGCCAATCGCGAGTGCCCATGGCGATGCGTCATGTGCGATCTGTGGCGCAACACGCTCGCTGAAACAGTGCCGCAAGGCGCAATTCCGCAGCAGGTTGATTACGCGCTGCAGCGCCTGCCCGCAGCGCGCCAGGTCAAGCTTTACAACAGCGGCAGCTTCTTTGATCCACGCGCCATTCCTCCGGAAGATCATCCCCGCATCGCGGCGGGTGTGCGCGCCTGCGAGCGCGTAATCGTCGAATGCCATCCGACTCTGGTGAATAAATCGTGCGTGCATTTCAGAGATTTGCTCGGCGGCAGGCTCGAAGTTGCAATGGGGCTGGAAACTGCGCATCCTGAGACGCTGGCCAAGCTCAACAAGCACATGACGCTGGAGATGTTCGCGTCGGCTGCGCGATTCCTTCGAGAAAAGGAAATCGATCTGCGTGTTTTTATTCTGGTGAAACCACCCTTCATGCGCGAAGAAGATGCGTTTGAGTGGGCTGCGCGCTCGGTCGAGTTTGCGTTCGATTGCGGCGCGACCGCCGCCACCTTGATTCCCACGCGCGGCGGCAATGGCGCAATGGAAGAGCTTGCGGCTGCGGGCGACTTCGCGCCGCCAGCCTTGCAGACGCTCGAATCGGCCGTCGAATATGGAATCTCGCTGAACCGGGGCAGGGTCTTCGCCGATCTCTGGGATGCGGACGCGTGGCCGGGTTGCGCAACCTGCCGCGAGCGGCGTATCGCGCGGCTGCGTGCCATGAACCTGGAGCAGAAGATTCCGGCGCAGCCGCCATGCGATCAGTGTGGATGCGGCCAATGAGCGCGCCATACGACATTGCCGTGGTCGGTTCGGGCTTTGCAGGCTCGTTGCTGGCGATGATTGCGCGCCAGCTCGGCCGCTCAGTCGTCCTGGTCGAGAAGGGTGCGCATCCGCGCGTGGTAATCGGAGAGTCGTCGACGCCGCTTGCCAATCTTCTATTGGAAGAGCTGTGCGAGCGCTACGAGCTGGCGGCGCTCAGGCCGCTCGCGAAGTGGGGAAGCTGGCAGCGAGCGCATCCTGAGCTGGCCTGCGGACTCAAGCGCGGATTCACATTTCATCATCATGTGCTGGATGGCGCGTATTCAGGTGGCGCGTATTCATTCGATCGCGAGCGCCGCGACCAACTGCTGGTCGCCGCCAGCCCGCATGACGAGATTGCCGATACGCACTGGTACCGCGCAGATTTCGATGACTTTCTCGCGAAGCAGGCCGTGAAGCTCGGCGTCGATTTCTTGGATCGCGTCGCGTTGCGAAGTTTTGAGGACCATGGAAACGAGATCCGGCTGCGCGGCGAGCGCGAGGGCCGGGATGTGGAGTTCCGCGCACGATTCGTAATCGATGCGACCGGGCCGCGCGGGTTTCTCTATCGAGCGCTCGGTTTGAAAGAAGCCGCGCTGCCGGGTTATCCGGCAACACAAAGCCTGTATAGCCATTTTTCTGGTGTTGGTAGGCTGGCAGAGACTGCGTACAGCCGCGCCGATGCGCAGCCGCCCTACCCAGTGGATGATGCCGCGGTGCATCATGTCTTTGATGGGGGCTGGATCTGGGTTCTCCAGTTCAACAACGGGGTTACCAGCGCCGGCGTTGCAGCGACGGACAATTGCGCCGCGCCGATGCGTTTATCAGAGGGCGCGCCGGCGTGGGAGCGTCTCCTGGAGCGTATTCCCGCTTTGCAGGCGCAGTTTGTCCATGCGCGCGCAGAGCGGCCATTCACCCATCTTCCGCGGCTTGCTTTTCGCTCTGCGGCGATTGCCGGCGAGCGATGGGCGCTGCTTCCATCGGCGGCGGGATTTGTCGATCCGCTGCTCTCGACCGGCTTTCCGCTTACGCTGCTCGGGGTCGCGCGGCTTGCGGAGATCCTTGCGCATGACTGGGAAAGCGACTGTTTTGGCGCGCGGTTGCAGGAGTATGCGGCGCAAACGGACGGCGAGCTGCTGGCGACGGCGCAGCTTATCGGCGCGCTGTATGCAAACATGAACAACTTCGATGTCTTCGTGGCGCTCGCGCTGCTCTATTTTGCCGCTGCGAGTTTCTCTGAATCTGCGCGAAGGCTGAAAAAGCCGCAACTGGCGCCGTCATTTCTCCTTTGCGCGCATCCTGAGTTCGGACCGGCGTGTACGCGCCTCTGCGCGCGTGCGCGGCAGAGGCTCACGGCCGACGAATCGCGCCGGTTGATCGCGGAAATTCTGGCGGCGGTTGAACCCTTCAACGTGGCCGGCTTCGGAAGGCCGGAGCGGCGCAACTGGTATCCGGTGGATGCCGATGATCTGCTCGACGCCGCAGGAAAGCTGGGTGCGAGCCGCCAGGAAGTGCATGCGCTGCTTAAACGCTGCGGCTTTTAGGGAAGCTCTCTAATTTCTGTGCAGTCTTAGAGCATTTCTAATTTAGGTGTATACATACTGTGCGATACTATTCCTGCCGTTTGGAGGCGGCCGGGATGCATAGCTATTCGCAAGACCTGCGTGATCGTGTGCTTTGGGCGCTGGAGCGGGGAGAGCGGCCTTCAGACATTGCACGGCGGCTGGAGGTGGGCCGCGTGTGGGTATATCGGGTGCGGGATCGGAAGCAAAAGACCGGGTTGCGTACCAGTCTGCAGATCGGCGGTCACCGCCGTTCC
>JASHPJ010000153.1 GCA_030038195.1 Acidobacteriaceae bacterium | reverse complement strand
GAAGGTCGAAGATCCGCCGTGGCGGGACCTGCGGTTTGGGATGCAGCTTATGATACGAGCTTCTGGGACGCCACACTAGAGGATTGTTTCCACGGCCCATGGCGCGCTTACGCTACGATGGCCGGCGAGCAGGAGCAGCGCCAACTGCGCTGCGCTGCGTTCTTCCTCGCTGGTGAGGTACCGGCGCAGGGCATCGTGCCGAAGTGCATAGCGTTGCAGGTCCTCTGCAGTCCGCTCAAGCAAATTGGCGTGGGCGCGAAGCAAGATGCTTGCAGGTTCTCCTGGTCCCAGGGCAGTGGTTACAGCGATCAGATGCGGCAGGCAGCACAATCCCAAGGAAGCGCCGCTAATTTTGGCGGTATCGCGCGCTGCTGCTGCGGCCAGAAGAATGGCCTTTTCTTCCGCCTCGATACGAACCGCGCAGACTCTGCACGTCCTGGCCGTCGCCAGCAGGCTTTTCATTTCTTCGAGAAGCGGTCCAGTCTCGCCGGCCGCCTTGGCAAATCGCCCGATTTCGTCTGCAATTCGATGTGCGAGCTGCGGGTAAGCCGTGCACACGCCGTACGGAGAGGAGAGATTTTCATACTGCCACGTGTGGAGCGGACAGAACCCGCCTCTTTCCGCATGTTCTTTCTGTGCTTCAGGACGGATGGTCAGCTCATATTGATACTTGCTCAGGAACTGAAAAATCGCGTCCAGGATGGAGCCGCAGACCCGGCAACCGGTGCGTTTTTCGAATTGAAGAGAGAGCGCGGAGCCTGCCGCCGCTTCCCTGCCTGGAACAACCTCCTCTGCTGTGTTCACCGTGCAAGTGGCTGTCTCCCGCAGCTTGCGCAACCTGTCAAGAAGAGGACGGAACGGATTTTCCAGCGCAATAGGATTCGTGTGTCTCAGCCGTTGTGCGATGAGCGCCTCAGTACGTGCATACATGTTGGCGAGGAAAGCCTGCGCCCGTTCTTCGGTGAGGAATCGCATTAACTCCGCCTCAAAGAGCGCCAACCCGCTTTGTTCCAAGACTGCTTTGTCTCCAGCCTGCTTTGCCTGGAGCGCTTGCCGCGCAGACAGAGAAAAAATCATGGGAGTTTCAGAAAGCGAAAAAGCTCTTAACCGTTCGGCTACGAATATGAGCGCATCTCTTCGCTCGTCTGCCGTAATCGTGTCTTGCTTGTTCACCAGGACGAACAGTTTTTTATTTGTAAGGCGAATTCGTCGAAGGATGCGATCCTCCTCTTCTGAAAGGGGGCTTTCGAAACTGGTCACCAGGACGAAAGCATCCGCTTCGGGCAAGAAACGTTCGGTTGTCTGCGTGTTTTCTACGATTGAAGAGCCGAGCCCCGGACTATCGACGAAAAATAGTCCTCGCCGCAAGAGTTCAACCGGCAACTCAATTTCGGCATAAGCGAGACCTTTTTCATTGCCGGGATTCGATCGTTGTGTCACGTACTCGGCCAGTTGCGCCAAAGGTATTTCGGGGCTCAAGGCTCGCCCATTGAAATGAAGGACGGCTCGTTTTCGGCTCCCGTATCGGACGGTTGTTATCACCGAGGTCAGAGGAACGATCCCGGTGGGCAGGAGATCTTTACCCAGGAGGGCATTCATCAGGGTCGATTTGCCGCGGCTGAATCGGCCGACAACCAGCAGGTTAAAACGATCTTCGGCAAGGCGCGTAAGCAGGTCGCGGCAATCGCGATGCAGAGTGTCATCTTTCGTATCGACAGCCTGCGCAGATCGAATGATGTCGGCAATGGCGAATTTGTCTTGCTCGTATTGTTTCAGATCCATTGAAATGAATTCCTGTTACAGGCAGCCAGGGCGCTTGCACCCGGCGCGCTGCCGGTTGCATGGCGCTCAGGCAGGTCGCCCGGGCATGGGTTCGGGTTTCCGATCTAACTCATGCTTCAAGATGCGCCAGAAGGGCGACATCCAATTCGGCTTTTCTCCCGAGCTCTGCTTTTTCCTGGCTATCTGAAGCGCAACTTCATGAACGACGGCAGAATGCGAGTCCAGCAGATCTTCGGCATCTATTTCCTGGAGAGAGTTAAACCCGCTGGCACTGCTGAACAGGGCGGCGGCGATCTCAGGCCACTCGTTCTCACTGGCAACGGCAAACCCGATCCTGGCTGCGGGAATGACCGTCGCCGGGTCATGAATCGAGAGGAACTTGCGCACATCCGGCCAGTCACTTTTGGCCACGCCAACTTCGCTCAAAAGCTGGATAGTCGCCCGGCGCCGGTATATGGCCGATGGGCCGTCCAGCGTTATTCCCGTCAATCCACGGATGGTGAGAATACCGAATTGTCGAACGGAATCGGGAAGCTTGCGCAAGCTGTTCATGGCGTCTTCCCGGCATAGATCGTCTTCGAGAATTTCAAAGAACAGCGGGACAGTTTCAGGCCGATGAAATTCGCTGAGCGCTTGAACCAGCCCTCCGGTGACTCGCTGGCGGGCCGCATCGAGCAAGACGTAGAACACTTCAGAAGACGGGAACCGCACTAATTCGCGGGCGGCGGCGCTCCGAACTGCATCCTCTGCAAATAGCACTGCCGAATCGTGCGGGCGCTCATAGTTTTTGAAATAGGCGATGAGTGTCGAGGTGGCCCCCAGATCGCCAAGCACACGAACGGCGCGGCAACGGGGCAGGGAAATCGTTCTCGGTGGACCGTTCAGGAGGAAGTTGGCCAGGCGGGGAATTGCAGATTTTCCGCATGCGACCAACTGGTCGACCGCCATGTCACCGTCCTTAAGCGAGCTAAGGCTGCCTATCAGTCGGTCGATCTGCTGTTCTGAAATTGCGTTTAATGGATTGGCCATGCTTCAACCTCCTGATAAGGGGAAGTTGAGCCGTACCAGTCTTCGCGCGTAAGGGGCAGCCGGCTTGGGCCTCGATCGACTGGGGTAAACAGCGCCTGATAAACGGCGATATCTCCTCTGCGAAAGGCGGCGGCAGACCCCGCCATGTAGAGCAGCCAAATCCGGAAAGTGACTTCGGGTACCAGTTGCAAGAGCGTCTGTGCGTTATGGCGTAGGCCTTCCACCCACTTTCGCAGCGTGAGTTCGTAGTGCTCGCGAAGATTCTCAACATCGCGAACTTCGAAGCCTTGCGATTCAGCGGCGTTCAGCGCCTGCGTCAGCGTGACAAGCTGACCGTCGGGGAAAACGTACCGGTCGACAAACGAGGATTTGCGGCTCGGCGATAATTGCGATCGGACAATGCCGTGGTTGAGAAATGCTCCACCGGGCCGGAGCAGATTGCGCACGATCCCGAAATATTGCGGCAAATTTTTCAGGCCCACGTGCTCAAACATCCCCACGCTTGCGATCTTGTCAAATGACGGCTCGTTACGTGCCAGCTTGCGATAGTCGCGCAGCTCGACGGCACAACGCCGCTCCAGGCCGGCCGCAGCGATTCGTTGTCTTGTGACTTGCGCCTGCTCTCTGCTTAACGTGATTCCCTGAGCGCGTACTTGATGCCTGTTGGAAGCGTGCAGCAGAAGGCTGCCCCATCCGCAGCCAATGTCGAGAAAGCTCTCGAGAGGCTGCAGGCGCAGTTTTCTGCAGATGAGCTCAAGCTTCTGTTCCTGCGCCACATCGAGAGTGTCGCAGGAGCTTCGAAAGTAGGCACAGGAGTAAGCAAGGGAATTGCCGAGCCAGGGCTCATAGAATGCGATGGGAAGATCGTAATGGTACGCAATCGAGGCGCGATCCCTGCGCATGGAGTGCTGCGTGCCGTGCCGGAGCAATTGGCCCACTCCGTAGCAGGTTCTTGCCAGCGCTTCCAGCATCTTTTGCCGAAGAGACTGTGCGCGGCTGAAAATATGCTCCCCAATGGTAAAAACTGAGAAGAGATCTCCTTCCACGTCGAGGTCGCTATGGATGAATGCCTCTCCGAGCGTGATCTCGTTTGGTTCTCTTATCAACACATTGAGCACTTGCGGGTTTTTGAGGATGATTGTGCAGACCGGTTTTTCGGCAATCAGCGAGGACCACTGCCATCCATCCCAGAGCCGGACACTGAAGACAGGACCTGCATAATCCCGAAACAGCGTGTCGAGGGCTCGCGTCCTCTGCACCGCGGCGGATTGGAACATATCGTCCCTCCAGGGCATTCCAGAAGAAACCAGGCCAGACGCTACAAGCTCCCTGCCTGCAGCGATTCATGAGAGGGTAAGAATCCCGTTTCCAAAACAATGCGCAATGCTTCCTGATCCACGGCAGGGATAGGCATCTCGCGAATCTGCCCGATAGTTTCCGCAATTGGATAGGAGTATTCCCTGAGGCTGATCCTGCCATCTTCCCAAATCGCATAACACGCCAGAGGCCGGCCTGTCTTTGGCTGACCCAGGCTGCCGGGATTCACAATCGTAGTTTTACCGGCGGCCCGGATGAACGGCGTGTGCGTGTGCCCGACAATCAGAACATCGGCATGAATGGAATGAACCTCTTGCAGCCATCGTTCCGATGCTTCAGGGAGATAGCCGAAAAGCGGATCGGTCGGAGACGAATGCACAAGGTAAAAGCGCGTTGACCCGACAGTCACTTCGCGCTGCACGGGAAGATTCCTCAAGAACTCGAGATCTTCTTTCGTGCAAACCGTTTGTGTGTATGTGAGAGTCTCCGCCGCAAGCCTTTTGAAAGGCTGCGAACATTGCGGGTCCACGGAAAAGCCGGCGGCGTGATCGTGGTTGCCGCGTACGATAACTGTGGCATGACCTTTCAGCCATTCAATCACTTCATGCGGCCTGGGTCCGTAGTCAACCAGGTCTCCAGCGCACCAGAGCTGATCGAAATCGCGCTCCGGCAGCGCTTCCAGAGCGGCCAGGTTGGCATGAATATCGGAGATAATGACGATCTTCACAAAACCTCCAGTCACGAGCTGCATGCCTGCTTAGAGAGCGGGCAGCAAACATGCTGAAATTTTTGTGAGGTTTTCGTGTGGGCAGCAGACTCCCTGACGAAACCTCGCCAGGGGTTATCATCCGATCGTCCATTTCCTGTAATGGACGGGCAGCAGTTCCGGCGAACCCCTTCGCCTCGTGCATCGTATCTCGGATGCACCTAAAGGAAGTGTAGCAGTTTCAGGATTACCTGGGGAACCTCTGACCCCAACCTTTCACGATGAGGCCCGGTAATCGGAGCAACCGGCTCCCACCAATCATCCAATCCTTATTTAACGGGATACCAGGCCCGCACCAGCCGCCTGAAGCGGCTCACATCGTAAAGCCGCCGGCTTTGCCGGAGATGCTTACTCCGCAGCCATTCCCGCCTTGTCGCATCGGACCTGCAGCACCGCGAGCCGCGGTGTGTGCGTCCTGCGCGATGCGTGCGGCAGGCTGTTTTCAGTTCTTATGATTCCAGTTGGCGTAACGGATACGGTCGGGCGGCTACTATATCTACGGAAAGGTAAAAGCCGGCTCGCTCGTCGTGTCCGCGATGGGCATGGCGCTTACCCCTGGTGCGCATCTTCCCCCCGCAACGCGCACCACCCAAGTGCCGAGGAGGATACGTACGCCTTCGCGATTCCGATCTTTTTCCAACCGGGCCTTGCCAGTGCGCCGCGTAAGGAGGTGGCCATGCGCAGGAAGAGCGGCAAAACACCTGCCGGGAAGAAACCGGCTCCCGATCTACCCCAGCTCGCCGGCGATCCGAACTCGGCCTACTGCGAGCGGCTGGCTGAAGAAGCCGTCAAGGCGAGCAAAGACCGCAATCTCGACCCGACCCAGGGCCGCATCTCGCGTCTGAAGTGCGCCTCTGCCGACGAACTGAAGCAGAGGCTCAAGGCCGATGCAAAGCTGCAGTGGGATGCAGTGATCGAGACCGGCTACTCACCCAGCAAGTGGCTGCTGGAGCAGGAGCTGAAAGCCCGCAGGCGATGGGATGCCGGCGCAAACCGGTTTCAGGACGAGCCGTGTCTTCGTCACGACGCCGAGAGCGAACCCGGCTTCGACAGAGACCAGCGCGAAACTCGCGACGTCTATGAGATTGCCGCCGAGCAGGAGCTCACCGGGCTCAGCTTCTCCGGCGGCGGCATTCGCAGCGCCACCTTCAATCTGGGCGTGTTGCAGGGGCTTGCCGAACTGGGACTGTTGCCGTTCATTGACTACCTTTCCTCGGTATCGGGCGGCGGATACATTCACCAGTTTCTGGCGGCGTGGATCCTGCGCGACCGCGAAGGGCGCATGGGCGTGGAAAGAAAGCTCATCCCGCGGCCGGAGCCGGGTTGTCCTGCGCGTCCGCCGGAGCCCATCCGCTGGCTGCAGCGCTACGCCAGTTACCTCACGCCAAAGCGCGGCATCCTGTCCACCGACACCTGGACGATGATCGCCATCTGGTTTCGGAACATGATGCTCAACCAGACGCCGATCGTAGCGTCTCTGGCGTCCATGTTCTTCCTGCTGCATCTGCTGGCGCCCGAGGATGTGCAACATCAGCTTGTCTTTGTCTATCCAAAGCTCATCGGCCGCGGCCTGGTGCTGGGCGCCGGGTTTGTGATCGCCATCTTCGTGGTGATCTCGATTGTGGAACTGGGTCGGGACCTGCATCGCCAGACCCGGATCTCTCGCCAGGGCTTCGAGGCGGGAGCCGGTCAGGATGCCGGCGCGGGCCACGCTCCGGCCGCCGGCGCGCAGACGGCCACAAAAAGAGGCGCTGTAGACAACGCCTTCGCCGGAATTTACCAGGCGCTGCTCGGCAACAGGAATGTGCAGTTGCGCATCATTGTGCCCTGGCTGGTCATGGCCGTGTGGGCCACTTTCTGGCAGGCGATGCCGCTCCAGGCCGCCGACGTGCTGCGGATGCGCCTCTGGTCCATGGCGGTGAGCCTTGTCGCACTCGTGTTGACCACCGGCGTAGTGGCCTTTGCAGGGGGCGGCTGCGATGCATACCGACAGTTGCGCGACAGCGAGGAGTTGCATGTGGGCCGCGTAAAGCTCTGCTTTGCCGGCGCTACAGTGCTCTCTGCGCTGGTGGCCGGCGCCATGGGGCTCGGCTTTCAGGTGGGCGGCGTGCGGCTGGCACTCTGGATGGGTGCCAGCATGCATCTCGACCCCTGGCGCTTGCAGATCGTGATTCTGCCGCCGCTCCTGCTGTGCGTTCCGTACGTGGCCATCGAGCTCACCCTGGGCCTGCTGGGGCGCGATTACGCCGACGCGCGGCGCGAATGGCTGGCGCGGCTGCGCGCCTGGTCCATGCTCTATGGAACTGTGTGGATGGGCGTGATCGCCATCGTGCTGCTGTCGCCTTACCTGGTTTACTATTTGTCGGCGAAGAGCGCGACCGTGAAGGTTTCTGCGGCGGCGGCTTTCGTGCTTTCCCATCTGGTCACGCTTCTGGCTGGGTCCAGCAGCAAGGGCGATGGCAAGCCGACCAGCAAGGGAATCTTCGGCTACAATCCCGTCGATTTGCTGGCCATGGCCGCGGCTCCCATCGCAGTTCTCACTTTTCTTATCCTGGTTGCCTTCGGAGTGGAGTGGGCTGCCGGGTTCTTTCTCAATTCGGGCAGCCCGGTCGAGCGGCTGATCTCGTATTTCTTCAAGCCTGGCTCTACGGCAGAGTGGGTGGCGGGATTGCCGGTGCTCGCCGTGGCCTTCGGACTTGTTGCATTGTTGTTCGGATGGCGGCTCGACATCAATGAGTTCTCGATGCAGTCGTTTTATCGCAACCGGCTTTCACGCTGCTACCTTGGCGCCTCGCTGTGGGAGCGCAAGCCGAATCCGTTTACCGGCTTTGACATGCGCGACCGTGTTCCGGCGGCCAACGTGCGCGGGCAGGGCACGCCGCCGCTGGTGAAGAGCATGGTGCCCGACAACTTCGATCAGTTGGGCAAGCCCGAGGGCAGCTATGACGGCCCGTTCCCGGTCTTCTGTACCACGCTCAATCTCACCACCGGCGAAGACCTGGCCTCGCAGGAGCGTAAAGGCGCCAGCTTCGCCTTCACGCCGCTCTACTCCGGCTACAGCGTCAGTTGGACCGATGCGCGTAAAGACGAAGCCGTGAGCCTGAACGGCTACGTTCCCACTGGCCGCTACGCCTACCGCGACGGCGGCATCCACATCGATACGGCGGTCGCTATCTCGGGCGCGGCGGTCAATCCCAACCAGGGCTACAACAGCAATCCCGCGCTCGCCTTTCTCATGACGTTTTTCAATGTGCGGCTCGGCTGGTGGATCTCCAATCCGCGCAAGACCAATGCCTGGCAGGCGGACTGTGGGAACCGGCCCACGCCGCGGTTTGCCCTCTGGTACCTGCTCCGCGAGCTATTCGGTTCGGCCAACGACCGGTCGAAATACGTGAATCTCAGCGACGGCGGGCACTTTGAGAACATGGGCCTCTACGAGCTGGTGCGCCGCCGCTGCAGCTACATCATCGTCTGCGATGCCGAAGAGGACTCGGAGATGAAGTTCTGCGGCATCGGCAACGCCGTGAACCGCTGCCGCGCAGATTTTGGCGTGGAGATCGATCTCGACCTGAGACCGCTGCAGATCGGGGACGATGGATTCAGCCAGACGCACTGTGTCGTCGGCACCATCCGCTACCCGCCGCCGCAACCGCAGTCCGCACCCGGCGGGCCGTCGCGAAACCGTTGCGCGTGCCTGGGTGACACCGGTGACGATCTCTACACCGGCACCATTCTCTACATCAAATCCTCGCTGGTGGGTGACGAGCCGGCCGACCTGCTGGCCTACAAGCTGCAGCACGACACCTTCCCGCAGGACTCGACAGCCAACCAATGGTTTACTGAAACCCAGTT
>JASHPJ010000152.1 GCA_030038195.1 Acidobacteriaceae bacterium | reverse complement strand
CGCGGCTGATTGCATCCTCACTCTGCCATCTTCGCACATTACACCATCTCGTGACGGCACACCCTAGTGTCCTGAGTCAGAAGTTCATATCACAAATAAGCTGTCATCCTGAGCGAAGGCCGCCGCGGTCCGCCGCGGCGGAGAGTCGAAGGTCGAAGATCCGCCGTGGCGGAACCTGCGGTTTGGGATGTCAATTTAGGATACGAACTTCAGGGACACCACATTAGTTCCTGGACAGGCTTTAGAACTTGACGCTCGCCGAGCGCGGCGAGATGCCGCTCAGCTCCGCTGCGCGCGCCTCGGCGTAGGCCGCTGCGCCCAAGAGCGCGGTGCGGCTTTCCAGGATCACGCGCACCGGCATGTGCACCAGCAACTGGCTCAGCCGGCCCTTGTCCGTGAAGGCCTTCATGAAGGTGCCGTCCTTCAGTTTTTCCAGGATACGCGGCGCGATGCCGCCGCCCACGTATAGCCCGCCCACCGAGAGAACCTTGAGCGCCAGGTTGCCGGCCTCGGCCCCGTAGGCGGAGACGAACAGGTCCAGCGCTTTCTCGCAGATCTCACTCTTGGCCTTGAGCGCCAGCTCGGTGATCACGGCGTTGGGGTCCTCGTTGGCGATGCGCTCGGCCAGCCACGCCGGCTCCTCGATGCCGCGCACTTCGCGCAGAAACTCGTAGCAGTTGGTGATCCCCTGGCCGCTCACCACACGCTCAAAGCTGATGCGCCCGTCGTACTTCTGGCGCAGAAACCGCAGCAGGTCGATCTCGTCCTCGTTGCGCGGCGCAAAGTCCGAGTGGCCGCCTTCCGAGGGGTAGGGAACGTAATCGCGGCCGTCCCATACCAGGAAAGCCTCGCCCAGCCCGGTTCCGGCGGAAATCAGCGCGCGGTTGCCGACCTGCCGGGCGTCGCCCTCGCTCAGCGTGTAGATCTGCTCGGCAGAGAGCTCGGCAATGCCGTAGCCGTTGGCTTGCAGATCGTTGATCAGGAAAACGTAGTCGATCTTGAGATTGGTGGCCAGCTCGCGGCTGTCCAGCGTCCAGGGCAGGTTGGTCAGGCGCAGCCGTCCGTCGCGCACCGGGCCGGGCACGCCGAAGCAGGCCGCGGTCACCTTCTCGTTCACGACGAACTCTTTCACGATCTCTTCCAGACCCGAGTACTCCCTGGCCGCGAACTGCTGATCGCGGGTGTGCTGCAGGTTGCCGTCGGTAAAGTCGTACAGCGCCAGGTGAACCTTGGTGCCGCCTACATCGCCTGCCAGAATCATCCTTCCCTCTCAAGAAAGCCGTAGCCCTGCGCGTCTGCCGGGGGCAGCAACGCGGCCGCAGCCTTGTCCAGAAGCAGTGTCAGTATACCGCTCGCGGGCTTGATGAGCTGGCTGGGCAGCCGCTCCACGTCGCGCGGACCGGTCATGACTTCGCTGAGCGCCTGCGCCTTGTCTGCGCCGCCAATCAGGAAGAAGACGCTGGCCGCCTGGTTGATCACCGGCCAGGTGAGCGTCACGCGCCAAGCGTCTTTGTTTTGCACGTGGTTGGCCACCACCAGCCGGCTGATCTCGTCGAGCGCCGCCGTGTGCGGAAACAGCGACGCCGTGTGCCCATCCGGTCCCATGCCCAGCGCGATCAAATCGAAGCGCGGCGTCTCGGCGCCTTCCAGGCGAAAGCGGTTGCGTAGCTCAGACTCGTACCGCGCCGCCGCAGCCTCGGGCTCCAGCTCACCCTCTATGCGGTGTACCTGCTCGGGCCTGAGCGGCACGTGGTCCAGCATGGCCTCGCGGGTCATGCGATAGTTGCTGTCCGCGTGGTCGGGCGGAACGCAGCGCTCGTCCACCCAGAAGAGCTCGAGCCTGTCCCACGGCATGCGCTTGAGCCAGGGCTGCGCCGGATCAGCCAGCAACGCAAAGGCCGCCTTGGGCGTGGACCCGCCACTGATGGCGATCCGCGCCCGCCCGCGCGCCGCCACGGCCGCCTCCGCCACTTCGACAAACTGCCGCGCCGCGCGCGCCGCCAGCGCCGCCGCATCCGGCTTAACAAAATACTCCACCTTGAGCTTTCCAGGCATGAAAATCCTCCGAGTTCTACGTTACATGGAGAAGACGCAGCCAATTGTGAATGACGATGAAGGAAACCGGGAGACGGCAACGGTCGAGAATTATTTGCCCAGGTAATCCCGGTACTGCGTCTCCAGCACGCCGCAGGCGCGGGCCAGCAGCAGCTTGGAGACGTTGTACTGGTACAGGCTCTCCACCAGGTTGGTCTGCGCCGCGGCCAGCGAGGCCTGCGCCGTCACCAGCGGCAGGTTGTCGTCCACGCCGGCGTTCACGCGGTCGGTTTCATCGCTCAGCTCGCGCGCGGCCAGGTCCACGTTGGAGCGGGCCACGTCCACCAGCTTTGCATTCGCATTCACATCCAGCAGTGCCGAGCGCACCTGCTGATCGATGTGCACGCGCAGGTCGGCAAGCTGGTCGTCGACGGCCTTCTTTTGCGCCAGCGAGGCATCCTCATCACCGCGCAGTCCCGCCTCGCGGAAGATGGGCAGGCCCAGTGTGCCGAAGGCCACGAAGTTGCCGTGTGTGCCGCCACCGTCCACGGTGCTGGTACCGTAATAGCTGGTGAACTTGAGCGTAGGCAGCCGCTGGCTGCGATAGGCCGCATGAATCGCCTTGAATTCCACGGCCTGGTTCTGCAGGTTCTGGTAGTCCTGGCGGTCCTTGTAGGCGATGGCCAGCGCTTCTTCGGGGGTCTGCGCAGCGAGCTCGCTATACGGTGCCGAATCGGTCAGCTCGATCTTCTGCTCCGGCGCAATGCCGATCTCGCGCTTGAGCAGGATCAGCTCCTTGTCGAGCTGGTTCTGCGCGGCGATCAGCGATTGCTGCTGCGCCTGGAGCTGCACCTTGGCGCGCAGTTCATCGAGATTCGCCGCCGTGCCGGCCAGGTGCGCCAAGTGCTCGTGATTCAGCAGCACCTGCGCCTCGCTCACCTGCGACTGGGCGTTCTCCACCTCGCTCACGTCGGCAATGCAGCGCAGGTAGGTCGTCGCCACATCCTGCACCACCTGCCCGCGAGCGGTCATCTTGGCAAAGTAAGCCGAGCGCGAAGCCGCGCCCGCCGCCTTGTAACCGGCAATCACCGGGCCGGAGAACAGCGTCTGGTCGTAATGGAGCTGCGCATCGGTCAGGTCGTCGCGGGTGATGAGCGAAAGGCCGGCCGGCACCTGGCCGCCGGGAAAAAGCCCCGTGAATTTGGAGACGACTCCCTGACTGAAGCCCAGCGCCACCAGGTCGTGCTGATAGTAGCCCGTATCGCCGGTGAACCGGATGGTAGGCAGAAACTGCTGCAGGGCCTCATTTTTTTCGCCCTTCAGCGTCAGCTCATCGTCTTCTGCTTCCTTCAGTCCGAGATTATTTTTAAGGCCCCTCTGCACCGCGTCGTCGAGCGAGAGTCTGATGGTCTCGTCCGTAGCCGGCTGCGCGGTCACGCTGCCCCAGAAGGGGTCAGTGGCCGAGCTGGGATTCTGCTGTGCCGGCGCCCATACTGCAAAAGCAGTTACGGACGCAAAAAGAAGCGCCCCCACCCGCCGCAGAGAAAAATGGAACCACTGCCTCACATTCACTATCTTCTCAGATGAGCGTAGCCGCCGCAGGGATTCACTTTGGAGCCGGCAATTGCTGTCCTACTGCGCCGGATGAATCCACATGGCATTTCCGCCGCCGGGAGCCATCTGCACGTCCAGAACGCTGCTGCGGTCCACCGGCTGGCGAGTGAGCGTTGTGTGCGTAGGCTGCTCGGCTGCGTCCGGCGCGTCGGAATAAATCTCCGCAACGTACTTGCCCGGCCCGAGAAAGCTCAGCGGTATCTTCACGCTCAGCGAATCCCAGTTGGTGAGCGAACCCACGTACCAGTCGGCCCCGCTGCGCCGCGCCAGCGCGATCCACTGCATGGGCAGGCCTCCCAGGAAGCGCACCTCGTCCCACGTGGCCGGAACGCGCCTGATGAAGTCGAACTCCTTTTGTCCCGCGTAGTGCTCCGGATAGTCGGAGACCATCTCGAACTCGCTCTCGAAGATCACGTAGAGCGCCAGCTCCTGGGCGCGGGTGTTCAGGCCCATCGGCTCCTTCTGGCGCGGAACGAAGGTTTCGAGGTTGGCGTTGCCGAATGCGCCGGGCGTGTAATCCATGGGGCCGGCGAGCATGCGCGTGTAGGGCAAGGTGGCGTTGTGCGCCGGCGTCACCTCCGCGCTCCACTTCAGATACTCCTTGCCCATCACGCCTTCGCGGGTCATCACGTTGGGATAGGTGCGGCGCAGGCCGTCGGGCTTGAACGCGCCGTGAAAATCCACCATCAGGTGGTGTGCGGCCGCGGTTGCCGCCACGCGCCGGTACCAGTCCACCATCCACTGGTCGTCGCGGTTCATAAAGTCGATCTTGACGCCGGCGATGCCCCATTTCTCAAACAGCGGGAAGGCCTGGTCCATGTACTTGTTCACTGAGGTCCAGTGCGCCCACAGCCACAGCTTCACGTTCTTCTGCTTCGCGTAGCGCAGCAGTTCGGGCATGTCGATCTCCGGCGTGGTCTTGGTGATGTCGGCCACTGCGGCATAATCCTGCGGCCCCTTGCGCTCCGGTGCCAGCGCCCAGCCGGCGTCGATCAGCATGTAAGGCAGTCCCGAGGCCGAGGCGAAGTCGATATAGTGCTCCATGGTTGCCGTATTCATGCCGGTCTTGAAGTGCACGCTCGGCGCAGCCTCGCCTGACCACCAGTCCCACGCCGCCTTGCCCGCGTGAATCCACGAGGCGTCGGCGATCTTCGACGGCGGATTGAGATTGAGCACGATATTCGACTCGATCATCCTGCCTGGCTCGTCGGCAATCATCAGCACGCGCCAGGGACTCGAGAACGGCGCCGCCGTAACCACCGCAACCCCCTCCGGATCGGCCGTCCCCGCTTCATTGCAGTGCGGCGCCAGCTCCGCGTGCACGCTGAACCCGCGTTCCTTGCTCTTGCGCAGGTACATGCCCGCGTAGTTCTCGATATCCGCTTCGGTAATGCCCACCCAGCCCACGCCGGGTACATTCGCCAGGAAAGGAAGCGCGATCAGCCAGTCCGCATGCAGGCTGCTCACATTGCGCAGCACGTACTCGTCTTCATACGACGATTGGAAGCCGTCCAGGATGAGCGGATAGGCGGGCGCGTCCTTCGCAAAGGTGAACTCGGTGTCTTCGTGCGTGATCTTCACCTGCTTGTACCCGGACTGATCGGGCATGATATACCGGAAAGCCACGCCGTCATCGAAGGCCCGCGCCTCGATCGTCAGCTTCCGGTCGCCGGCGCCGGCAAACTCCGCGCGCACGCCGTTGTAGTGGTTGCGCACCGTGCTGGTTTTGCCCACGGGAATCGTGTAGCTCTCGTCTACCGTCTCCGGCTGCGAGCCGGTCATGCGCATTCCCGGTCCCAGCGCGGGCTGTCCGTCCAGTTCGAGCCCCAGCTTTGACTCCTCGATGATCCGCCTGCCGTGGAACTCGACCGCATAGCGCAGATCGGCGCCCGGCGCCGCTGCGTCAAAGAGCAGCAGGGTAATCTGCCCGTCGGGTGAAGTCACCTTCGCCGCCGGTTCATCCTTGGCTTGCGCCGGTGCAATTTCAACGGCCAGCAGCGCCAGCAGGCAAACCGCGACTGCGCGAAGAGCAGACATAAGGGCTCCTTTGCGATCACCCGCAGCCGGAAACGGCTGCTCAACAACGGGCGACGCCTTGGTCTGAAAGAACGCAACAGTATACGCTCGAATATCTTGCCAGCGGATCCTCGCGCATCGAGCATCATGGAAAAAGCGTTCGCCCAGACTTTCGCGTCCAGGACGCGCAACAGGACGCGCAAATTGTCCATCCATCCGGCGATCCGCCGGCGGTTATACGGTAAGACACGGTGTTTTACTTGTGAGCCCTGCAGGGAGCCGTCATGCTGGCAGGCAGATGACTCCCGACCGCAGAATGGGCGAAGATATCGAACATTATGTTCCGTGCCGTTACAGCGTTTTCGGCTCAAGTCTTTGCAGAGTTGATGTCGCCGAGTGGCTTTTTCCTCAAGAAAAAGCCACCTTGTGCGATGCCGGCCTGTCAACATAGGAACCGAAAACGCTCTAGTACTGTGACTTTGTGGTTTCGTAATCCAATCCACAAGACTCGGGTGCGCGCAAGGTTACTTCGTCAATATCCCCGGCAAGTTCATCCAGCCTGACGGAAGAAGCATGTGGCTGTGCTACAGCGCCAACTTCACCAATGCATGGCTGCACACCAGCTATGCCATCAATCCGCCGGGCAGCCGCTATGGCATGTGCCTGCAGGAAATCCGGCTCATCTCGTAAACTGCTGCAGAGATGCACCGGCAAAGCATGGCCTGCGCCGCTCAGGCAAAGCGGATCGCCGCCTCGGCCCATACCACCGCCTGCTCGTAGCTGTGCAGAAGCGTCTCCCGGCTCAGTCGATGCTCTGCGGCCATGGCGTCGCACACCGCCCAGTCACCCTGCTCGTGCGCGATCAGCCAGTCCAGCAGCTTGCGCTCGGGAACCGGCTCGCCTATCAGCGCAATGCAAAGCTGCTCGCACAGCGGCAACGCGGAAGTGAGCTCCTGCATGGGCGTCCGCAACATGGCCGGCAGCAGGCTCAGCATTCCCAGCAGATACTGCTCGGTCGCGTCCAGGTCGCACTGCTCCGCGGCCAGCTCGCAGAACCGCGCGCGCACAAACGCCATGCGCAGCAGCTCCAGCGGCTGGTCGCCGTTGAGCTCGCTGGTAATGGCCAGCGTGGCCAGACGCCGGAACCCGACTTCGCCCACGGCAATCAGGGCGGTTTTGACCGAGCCGATCTGCTGCCGCATTCCGTATGCCGGCGAATTGATCAGCCGCAGCAGCCGGTAGGTGAGCGAGGCGTCCTGCTTCACCAGCCGGCACACCTCCTGCATGTCGAGCGTGTCTTCCTGCAGCAGCCGCAGAATCTCGATCTGGGTGAGCCGGTTCGACGGGATCTTGCGGCTCTCGATCACCTCGGGCCGGCAGAAATAATAGCCCTGGATCAGTGTGAAGCCTTCCGAGCGCGCCTGCCGGTGCTGCTCCTGGGTCTCGATCTTTTCGGCCAGCAGCGCCACTGGTGCGCCGTTAAGCCGCTTCAGCAGCGCGCATCGCTCCTGCTCCCCTGAAAGCGTGAAGTCGACCTTGATGTAGTCAGCCAGCTCGATGAGCGGCTCGTAGCCGGGCTCCCAGGTAAAGTCGTCCAGCGCCAGCCGGAAGCCGGCCTTCTTCAGCCTGCGGCAGGCCTTCACCAGCTCGGGAGTGGGTTCCAGCGTTTCAAGAATCTCCAGCACAAACATGTCGGGCGGCAGAATCTCCACCAGGCTGTCGGTGAGCGCCTCGCGTGTGCAGTTCACAAAAGCGGTTACACCGCCGGTAAGCCGTTCCAGCCCGAAGACCACCGCGTTGTCGAGCATGGTGCGGGTAGCCAGGTTGCCATCGCCGCGAAAGGCATGCTCGGGCCCGCTCCGGAAGAGCAGTTCGTAGGCGTGCACCCGGCCGCGCAGGTCCAGGATCGGCTGACGCGCCACGTAACGCAGCCCGTCGGCCCTTTCTTGCATCGCCTCAACAGGGCGTCCGGCGGCCACCGCTTTCGTCGCCATTTTCTGATTACTCCCGATGGCGCTTCTATCGGCGTTGCGCCAGCCAGGCTTCAACCGTGGCGAGAAGCCGGAGAATCGGAAGTGTCTCCGCTGGTAACCCCTGGTGCAGGTGATTTTTGAAAGGGTACGGCTTCAAACCAGCCCTGGGCTTGTCGAAAGGCACCGCAAAAACCTTCCCGATCAATTGAATGTGGGTTTCAGCCCCTGCCGGCCACGCATTGCTTCTAACCCATGAACATGCCGCCATTGACGTCCAGAACGTGGCCGGTAATGTAGGCCGCTCCGTCCGAGGCCAGAAACGCGACGCACTGCGCGATTTCTGCGTCCGTCCCCGCACGGCCCAGGGGAATCCCGGCCAGCATCGTCTTGCGCTGCTCTTCGTTAAGCACGGCGGTCATCGTCGTCTCAATGTAGCCGGGCGCCACCGCGTTTACCGTGATGCCGCGCGAAGCCACCTCCCGCGCCATCGCCCGCGTAAGCCCGATCAGTCCCGCCTTCGACGCTGCGTAGTTCGCCTGCCCGGCCTGCCCGGTACGGCCCACCACGCTCGAAATGTTGATGATACGGCCCCAGCGGTTCTTCAGCATCGGGCTCAGCAGCGCCTGGGTCAGCAGGAAGGCGCCGGTCAGGTTCGTGCCCAGCACGTCGTCCCAGTCGGCGCGCTTCATGCGCAGCATCAGCCCGTCGCGGGTAATGCCGGCGTTGTTCACCAGGATCTCGACCTTGCCGAACTGCTCCAGAACCCCTTTGGCCATGGTTTTGATTGACTCTTCACTGGCAATATCCAGCGCAAAAGCCGACGCCTGCCCGCCCGCGGCCTCAATTTCGCTCACCACCTCGGCCAGCTTGGCCTCATTGCGCGCCGCCAGTGCTACTTTAGCCCCGGCTTTGGCCAACTCGACCGCGCAGGCCCGCCCGATTCCCTGCGAAGCCCCGGTCACCAGCGCAATCCGCCCCTCTAAATTCGGCATCTTGTGTACTTTCCTCGGCTCTGGCTCAGTCCCCGGTCCGCCAGACACGCACCAGGACCCATTATAGGAACTTCGCGCCGCTCCGGGCCGGTCTTGCTCTCCTGGCAGGGCAATCCCAGGAACGAGAGACTCTGCGGAGCGTTGCCTTGAAAGGGCATGACTTCAAATGCAAGCCGCGCCCTTTCAAAACAGCAGGGATGCAATGGTTTTTGGAAGCCGGCTTTTCAGCAAGCTCTACAGCCCTGACGGCGTAGCCGCCACCGTCACCGGCCGTCTCGCAATGGCCGGACGCGCCAGTTCGGTAGGCCAGATGTAGACCGCCAGCCGGCGCGAGTAGTGCAGGATCGGCTCGGTGGCCTGCAGCTTGATGTCGATGGTCGAGGGCAGGTCGTTGCGCTCGATCTCCGCCTCGGCCTCTTCGAGCGGCCACGGCACGTAGTGCAGGTTGGCGCGCACCGGCTCACCCGAGCGGTTTGAGCTGAACAGGCAGGTGCGCTCGGTGATGAAGTGCTCGAAGGTGCCGCTGCGGCACTCGGCCGTTTTGCGCGTGGGCCCCAGCCCGCGATAGCGCGCCTTGAACACGATCTGCCGGCCGGCGAAGAGCCTGCGGCTGTAAAAGGCGAACTCGCGGTCCGAGCGCTGCTCCAGCCGCATCTCGGCCCAGTGGTAGGGCAGATGATAGAACAGCCGCGCCACGCCCACCGCCACCAGGTTGCTCGCGTCCAGCGAAAAGCAGTAGATGCCGCGCGTGCCGGTGTACCGGTCGCGGACGTAGGTGCGCAGGTTGAGATCAGGAAAGTTGCGCACACCCGGAACCGGCGGCACGCCGCGAATCTTGATGCGGTCCAGCCAGAAGGGAACCACGCCCAGCCATGCCGAGCCCTGAAATATATCCACTTCCAGCCACTCCGGCAGCAGCGCGGCCATGGTCTCGGCCGGCGCCGGCCAGTGGGCAAACAACAGGTCGTTCCAGCGCTGGGTCATCGCCCAGCGGCCTGAGGGCAGTGGTCGCGGCTTGTGCGACGTGCGTACCAGAAATTCCTGCATGTCCCACTCCAGCTTACCCGGTGCGGCTCCTGCTTTTAAGGGTTGGATGCCGTCCGGAGAGTGCCGAAAACGCAGTGCTGCTGCTCACCAGCCTCAATGACGTATTCTGTTCGCGAGACCGCTTGCATGTCCAGTGAATCTTTTTCGTCCCCGCACGCCAGTAATCAGACTGAGGTCTTCGCCGTCCACGGCGCCGACCCCGAAATCCTGGCCTACGCCATGGCCAGGTACTCCCGCTCTGCGCTCTCCATGCGCGAGTCACTCAGTGAAATCAGCGCGCAGCGCGCCGAGCAGTTCCTGAATACATTCTATTTCCAATACGGCCACCGATCCATCGCCGACCTGGCGCATATCGCTTTCGCCGTGGAGCGGCTGAGCCTGCTGGCAGCCATCGTTCTCGTCGACGAGCAGCGCTGGGACGGCCAGGAGCGCTCCACCCGCTACCAGAACTTCCTCAAATCCGGCTGGTATCTGCCAGATTTCGGACAGGATACTGCTTCGGTGCAAATCTATACCGAAACCGTCGAACAACTCTTCGCGGCCTATCAGAACACCGCCGCCGCCGTTCTCGAGGTGCTGCGCAGCCGTGTCCCGCGGCCCGACTCGCTCAAGCCCGAGGCCTACGAGCGCACCCTCAAAGCCCGCGCCTTTGACGTGGCCCGCTACCTGCTGCCGCTGGCTACCAACACCTCGCTCGGCCAGATCGTGAGCGCGCGGACGCTGGAAACCCAGGTCTCGCGGTTGCTCGCGCATCCGGTGGCCGAGATCCGCGACCTGGGCGAAAAGCTGCGTGAAGCCGCCACCGGCCCTGCCTGGAACGTGAACGCGCAGGCCGCACAGGCTTTCGTAGAAAAGCTCAAAGCCGCAGAAGCCGCCCTGCAGGGCACAGCCTTGAGGGAGGGTACGGGCTTTAGCCCGTACAGCTCCAATGCAAATGAAGACGGGGCTTTAGCCCCCGCAGGCAGCCTGGCCGCCGAAGCCGCGCAGCTTTTCACCCGCGAAGTCCGCACCGCACCCACGCTGGTCAAATATGCGCAGCCGAACGCCTACGAGACGCAGACCCGCGCCGAGCTAGGCCAGGCCGCTGCCGAGCTGCTCAACGGAGCCCCCATCACCCCCACCCGCGTCGTTGACCTCGTCGAGCGCACCGAATCGCTCGAAGTGGAGCTGGCCGCCACGCTGCTTTACTCCGTCAGCCACCACCCCTACCGCCAGGTTCGCGACCTAGTTTCGGGCCTTCCAGCCGCGCAGGTTGCGGAGGTCATCGAGCTCGGGACAAGGCACCGCGGCAAGCACGACGAAGCTCTCCGCTCCTTCCACGCCGGAGCCGCTCTGCGCTTTGACATCCTCATGGACATCGGCGGCTTCCGCGACATGCACCGGCATCGCCGCTGCACGCAGATTATCCAGGGATTCACCGCGCGCCACGGCTACGAGACGCCCGCCTCCGGCGATCTCGAGTCCGGCGTTGACGTGCTCATTGAAGCAGGCATTCTCGGCGACTACCGCGCCGCCATCGAGGCCGCGCACACCGCCAGCGCGCACATCGCCGCGCATGGCACCGCGCCCGGAGCCGCACAGTCCGCGCTCTACCTGCTGCCGCTGGCCACGCGCATCCGCGCCCTGTTCAAGATGGACTTCGCCGAGGCGCAGTACATCGCCGAGCTGCGCTCCGCCCCCGCCGGCCACTTCAGCTACCGCCGCATCGCCTGGGAGATGTATCGCGCGCTGGAGCGTCAGCACCCGTCGCTGGCCAGGCACATCCGCGTAACGGACTTTACCCAGCCGATTGATATGTTGCAGAGATGAGGAATTAAGGTAGCAAACTCTGGTTAGATTGAAATCCCTATCGGCGGGTGGCTCAGGTCTCGGGGAATTCAATCCGGCACGAAAATGGATGCCCCAGGTCCCTCGCATTTGGGGACCTGGGAAAGCACTACACCCTGAATTTGAAGCTTACTATCTTTATTGAACTGAGACATAGGTCACCCGCGGCAGATGCTGACCGGAAGCAATCGAAGCTGTGACTGGCTGGAGGGTTGTTCGTAGAATGGCGGTGTGGCTGGCGGAGATTCGTGCTTTCCCAGGTCTTCCGCCGCGGTCCGCCACGGCGGAAGACCTGGGGCACCCTGAATTTGTACTTTGCCATCATCCCTGAGACCTGGGCCACCCGCCGTTTAGCTCCCGGGAAATTCGTATACGTAGGCCTAGAGTTCAAGGATGGCGTAGTGGTGGCTAAATCAGTCAATTTCTACCAGGAGCCACGATCAGGGGCCATAGTGCAAGAAGTGATGGCACGGGACAAAAGCGACTCGACAAACGTCAACGCCCGCCAAGTTCGCACAAATACTTACGGTCCGAATCTGCTTGCAATCGAAGTTCATGATGACACGTCCGTACCCCTTGCTCGCCGCCAGCTCGACTGGCAGATCGATCTTTCCTGCATGACAAAGATGGGCGCTTGTAGGGACCCGCATAGAGTCTTGCGCGGTGCGTTCCTCGAACCGACAAGCTGAGATAGCCGCATGCCGCCTTTCGGGGCGGCCTTGCTGTCCGTGGCAAGGCTCAGTTCCGTGTCCGAGCCAGCATCCCGAAGGGCAACGCTGCTGCGCAGCGGCAAGGTAGGTGACACGTCACCCCCAGCGGGTTGCCGGGTGCCCTAGGTCTCGCTTCTGAGACCTGGGAAAGCACAAATCTTAACTATTCAAGTTTCTTTCTGCTATAACTCACTTTCGCACCTATCTCAATCGAATCCTCCCACTTTGCCGACTTAATCCGGATCACGCCGCCTTCATTCGTCACGCACACAATCTGCGGTCCGGGTCCTGGCTCCAGCAGCGCCACAAACTTCGCACTCGCGCCGTGCCGCCGCACGATCACATACGGCACCTTCACGCGCAGGTCGGGGCCCGGTCCAAGCCCGGTAATCGCCTGGGTCGCGCTGCCATCGCCCAGCACCCACAGGTTCATCGTCCGGCCGCCATCCAGGTTGAAGACGCTGTGCAATCCACCGGTCGCGTCTCCGCTCTGGTTTTCGGTCAGGTTGTCATAGCCGTTGCCCTTCGGGAAACCGGAGTACGGCACAAAGCTTCCGTCCGCGTGCTGCACGCCGAAGTTGTGATAGTTCCAGTCGAAGTCGTGCTCCTTGCCGTCGGTTGATTGCGCTGTCGTGATCTCCAGCACGTAATCGGAAGTGACGATCGAGGTCCGCTGCAAGTCGACGTTGTCATAAACCGGCCCGGCGTCGGCCGTCACCGCCGTGAACTCCGGCTCGGCCTGCCAGTTGACGAGTTTGCCGGTGGCCGGCTTCTGCACCACCTCGTCCACGCTCACCGTGTTGTGGGCCACGGTCATCTTGTCCCAGCTTGCGTGAATGGGGATGCCGTAAGGATGCGAGCCTGGATCGACGCTCATGGTCTCACCCTTGGCGTAGATCACCTCATTGAGCTTGTCGAAGTGTCCGTGGCCGCCGCCGTGCGGCCCGAATTTGATGATCTCGGTCAGGTCGCCCTCGGGCGCGCGCAGCGTGGCGTAACCGGCCTCCGGAAACACCGCGCTCTTGGGTTTGGGCAGCTCCGCGCCGCTGATCGAGGGCACGCCGAAGAGGAACGCATAGCGGTTGTTGCGGTTGACGTGCTCGTCGATGGCCGCAAACGCGGGATTGCCCAGGGCCGCGTAAGCCGGCTCGTAAAGATAAGCCTGCTCGAAGAGATTCACCTCGTGCGAGTCGTTGAAAGCCGGCAGCATGCCGTTGGGAAACATCACGCCCAGCGGCGAGGCCAGCAGCGCGCCGATGTTCGGCTCCTGCCGCCACAGGTTGATGCCCGCCTTGGTGCACATCATGGCCATGAACTCGATGGGCCGCAGCGCGTAAAACTGGTAGCCCCACGCGCCCTCGATCCAGAAGCCATCGTTGACGAAGGTCTTCATCTGCTCGCGCAGCCCTCCGGGGCCATCAATCGCCTTGTCCACCAGCGTCTTGTCGCCCAGCGTAAAGCCCACGGCCGTCTCCGCGCCCAGAATCCAGGTCTGGATGTTGTCGGTCGGCCCCATGTTGGCGCGGGTCACCGTCATGGCCGAGGCGTAGAGCAGGTCGCGCTCGATGTGGGTGCGCTCGGCCGGGGTGAACAGGTCGGTGTCACGCAGCAGATCGTAGGTCCAGGCCAGGTCGATGAGCCAGATGGACTCGTCCAGAGTCTGCGAATACACTCGCGCGCCAAACTGCGACTCCTTGCCGTAGTTGTCGTGCATCGGGTAGCTCAGGTACTTGTCAGCGTAGGCCTTGAGGATGGCCGCGCCCTTTTCGGCGTACACGTGCTCACCCGTCAGCCGGAAGGCCAGCGCCTCGGTCAGTGCGGCATGTTCCAGCGCGTCAGCCCGAAGCTGATAAACCGCCTGGTCATAGGGATAGCCCTTGAAGACCTGTCCAGTGTCCGGGCAGACGTGCCGGTCAGGCGGATGAAAGACCAGCTCCGATCCGGTATCGGGGCAGGCGTAGTAGTGCAGCCACTGCCCACCTTCGGGCGGCAGCTCCATGGATGTGAGCCCGAATCGCTTCTCATAGGACTCTGGAAAGGCCTTCGCCTCGTCCAGGATTGCCTGCCGCTGTTTTGCCGCCCAGGGCTGCTGGCGCGCCAGCTCGTTAAGCCGGGCGAAGTCCTGCACCGTCAGCAGGATATGCGGCGGATCCTGGGCGAATACCGGAGCAGTGACGGCAAGAACCAGGGCGACAGAAGCCAGAAGCAGGAAATGGCGAAGACCGGATTTCATTGGGCAGTCAATCCTTAAAAAATAAAGGGATCAGCGCACTGCCGGGCGGACGCCGGAGGCGACAAAGCAGCTTAAGGAGCAGGAACGATCCTGTCAACCAGAGTAGTGGGCCAGTTTGAGGAAAACCATCCCTCCGGGGCTAAAGCCCACACACCTTCTGAACTATCTACTATACGGCACGGCTATACGGTACGGCTGAAGCCATGCCCTTTCAAAACAGTTCCAAACTGACTGACTACCCAACCAAGCCAATCCTTGACCCGTTGACCGCTAGAGTTTGCTGGGTACCTTCGGGACTTACCCGGTATCCCTCCGATCCGTTATCCTAGGGGAGACGGCCCGTAGATTGGCCAACCCCCATACCCCACAGGAGGACGATTCCATGGCAGAGACCGTCAACAAGGCTGGTGCCAAGCCCAAGGCTCCCGCCAAGCCACGCAAGACCGCCACCAAGAAAACCGTCACCAACGACGCTCCCACCAACGTGACCCAGATGCCGATGCCCGTCTCGCATGAGCAGGTGGCGGTTCTCGCCCACCAGTTCTGGATCGAGCGCGGCCACCAGCACGGATTCGATGCAGAGGACTGGTTTCGCGCCGAGCAGGTGCTGCGCGCCAAGGCGTCCTGAGCTGTAGCGTGCCGGCAGGCGCAAGGGTAGCGCCGTCTCAGGACCGGCTGTACGGGCGGTATTTCCACCGCCATCCGAATGCCGGATGCGGCGGCATCTCCAACCTGCTGCAAATCCGGTGTTCCTGCCCGAAAGCGCGTTCTTAACGCAGTCATTTTCTTCATCGGGCAAGAGACCTGTCTTTTGCGGAGCTTCAGTCCATGCCGACGCAGCTTTCAGCCGCGTCCGCCGCAGCCTGTGCTGTGCGAAAATGAGAGTTTGCACACGCAGTCCAAGTACCGTCTGCTCGTGGTCCGGCTGGGCGCCATGGGCGACATTCTGCACGCCCTGCCGGCGGTGACGGCTCTGCGCCGGATGCATCCAAGCTGGGTGATCGGCTGGGTCGTGGAGCCGCGCTGGCGCGGGCTGCTGGCCGCTCCCGGCGCTACGGAACGCGGTTCGGCTATGCCGGTTGTCGACCGGCTGCACTTTGCGCCCACCCGCGAGTGGCGGGCCAAGCCTTTGAGCACAAGTACGTTGCACGGCATCCGGTCACTGCGCCGGGAGCTGCGCGCGGCCGGCTATGACGCGGTAATCGACCTGCAGGGCGCCATCCGCTCGGCTGTTGTCGGGCGCATGGCCGGCCATCGACGCATGATCGGCGAGGCCGCGCCGCGCGAAGGTATCGCCCGCTGGCTCTTCACCGAGCGCGTGCCCACCCGCGGCGCCCACGTCATCGAGCAAGACTTCGAGCTGGCGCAGCAGATCGCCGGCGACGAGCTTGAGCCCATTCCGCCGCAGCTTCCTGTCGATCCGGTCGCTGAAGCCTGGTGCGACGACATGCTCCGCTCCAGCGGCGAGCGCCCCGTGGCGCTCATCAACCCCGGCGCCGGCTGGGGCGCCAAGCGCTGGCCGGTCGAGCGCTACGCCGCCGTGGCGCGTGGACTGATGGCCCGCGGCCTGCGCGTGCTGGTCAACGCCGGTCCCGGCGAGGAGTCCATGGCTGACGTGATCGTGAAAGAAGCTAGCGGCGCGGCCATTCCGCTGGCCATGTCGCTCGACCAACTCATTGCCGTCACCCGCCGCGTGGCCATCTGCGTCGCCGGAGACACCGGCCCGCTCCACCTGGCCTGCGCGCTGAGCCGGCCGGTCGTGGGCATCTATGGCCCCACTGACCCCAGCCGCAATGGACCCTACGGCACGCGCTTTCGCGTGCTACGCAGCCCTGAGAGCCGCCGCGACCACACCCGTCGCCCGGAGCCCGAAGCCGGCCTGCTCACCATCACGCCGGAAGAGGTACTCAAAGCCACCGGGGAACTGCTGGACGAGCAGGATCAGGTGACCAACAGCGGGAGCAGCCCACGATGAGCGCTCCCGTTCTCCAGCAGGATTGGATCGCCCGCTGGCAACGCATCGCCCGGCGCATCCGCGTGCCGCTCGGTTTTGTCACCGCCGTGCTCTATCTATTTGAGTTATGGCGCCGCGCACCGCAGCCGGCTGCCATCGTGTGGAGCTTCGTTTTCGTCTTGCCCGGTCTGTGGTTGCGCGGCTATGCCGCCGGATACGTCAAAAAGAACCGTGAGCTCACCATGACCGGCCCCTACGCCCACACTCGCAACCCGCTCTATCTCGGCTCCATGCTTATTGCCGCCGGTTTTGTCGTGGCGCTCGAAAGCTGGGCCATGGCTCTGCTGCTCGCTGCCGGTTTTGCACTGATTTATATACCGGTTATCGCCTCGGAGGAGCGGTTTTTGCGCGCCACGTTTCCTGATTTCGACGCCTACTGCCGCGCCGTTCCAAGACTCGTTCCGCGCCTGGGCTCGGCCAGGACCCAGGCCACCCAGTCTCCCGCTGATCCCGGCGCGGTCCACATCGGCTCCTCGGCCGGCTTCTCGCTCAGCCGTTACCGGAAACACCGCGAGTACAATGCTGCAATAGGGGCCGCTCTGCTTTACCTCAGCCTGATCTTTTTACGTCCGGCGCTCTCGGTCATCCTGCACGGGGCACGATGAGCGTTTTGCGGGCGTCTACGTTTTTTGTGAAGGAGCCACTTTCTACGTTGTTGAAAGCGACCCTAGCATGCGCCCTTGCGCTCGCGGCTGCGGTTGATGGCCAGCAGCCGGTCACGCTCACGCCCCCGCGGACGGGCTTCGCCTTTCCGCAAAAGCAGACCCTTACCTACTCGGTCGACTGGCGCGTCTTCCCCGTCGCCACCGCCCAGGTCCGCTTTGAGGCCGACGGCGACCGCGAGCGCCTGACCGCCAGCGCCGAGACCAGCGGCGCCATCAACCTGCTCTTCCATCTGAGCGATCACTTCCAAACCAGCTTTGACCGCGCCAAGGGTTGCACCTTCGAGTTCGACAAGCAGACCGTGGAGGGCCGCCGCCAGGTCAACTCCACTCTCCGGCTCGACTACGGCCAGAACAAATCCATTCTCGACGAAAAGAACCTGGTCACCGGCCAGAGCAAGCATGTGGAAACGCCCGTGCCGGGCTGCCTGACCGACCTGCTCACCGGGATGTTTTACACCGCCTCGCAGCCGCTCGCGGTGGGCCACAGCTTCGTTGTCCCGGTGGCCGACGCGCAACGCACCGTGCCCGTGACTATGAAGGTGGAAGGCGCCGAGGAGATCAAGACCACTCTCGGAACTTTCAAAACCATCCGCGTGCAGCCCACCGCCGACGCCGGCGTGGTGAAAAACCGCGGCAACATCTGGATCTGGTACACCGACGACGACCGCCATCTGCCCGTGCAGATGCGCGCCCGCTCCTTCTGGGGCACCATCACCTTCCGCCTCACCAGCGACGACAGCAAGTAGCGGGCGCTCCACCTTCGGCGATGCGCGTACTTTGCGCATCGGCTATAGCGGTTCTCCAATGGGTGCAGAGCGAAGCCGTGACCCTCAAGTGGCGTTTTCCTTAAGAAAACGCCACTCGGCCGTACCGGTTCTGTACACACTTGAAGTGAAACCGCTGTAACGGGCATGCGTGTTACCAATTCAACTGGTTTGCATCTGATGCAATATGAGCACTGAAAAAGCGACATTCGGGGCAGGATGCTTCTGGGGCGTGGAGGCGGCGTTTGCGGCCATCCCCGGCGTGACAGCCACCGCCGTGGGCTACGAAGGCGGCACGCTGGAGCGACCCACCTACAAGGACGTTTGTACCGACAAGACCGGCCATGCCGAGGTGGTCGAGCTCGACTTCGACCCGGAACAGGTGACTTACGCGCAGTTGCTGGACGCGTTCTTCGCGCTCCACGACCCGACAACGCTCAACCGCCAGGGTCCGGACTGGGGCACGCAGTACCGGTCGGCTATTTTCTATCACTCGCCGGTGCAGGAGCAGCAGGCGCTCGCCAAGATCGAGCAGTTGACCGCCGCGGGCGTCTTCAAGCCCAGGCGCATCGTCACCAGGGTTGAGCCGGCGCAGACCTTCTGGCGGGCCGAGGAGTATCACCAGCGCTACCTGGAAAAGCGTGGGCTGGCGAGCTGCCATATCTAACCGCATCTCAATGCGTGGTATACTAAGAGTGTCAGATCAGGAGAGTGTCCCTATGCGTGCGCGTCCAATCATCCTCGTCAAAGCCCGCCCGATCATCTGAGTGACCACTCGCGCCATGGGTGCGGCTGCGACTTCCTGTGTTTTCGCGGATCTTTAAAGATAAGTCGCTTCTTTTTTGCATTCTCCGGGAATTCCATTCAGATAAGCGGTCAGAAGCCGTGCGACTCTGGTTCGGTAGGCGCGCGGAAAGGCGCCGATCTGCGCTGAAAACTCGAACTGCGGCGGATCGAAGTACCATGTCGAGTCGCCACGCGCGCCCCTCCGGCTGCCTTCGTAAAAGATCCGGTCGCACTCAAAGCTCATCACCTGCTTGGCCAGATCAAGCACCGTCAGGTACCGGTTGAAGCGCGGCGTCCGGTTGCCCACGTTCACCCAGCGGGCAGAGAAGCCGGCGAACAGCGGCGCCGTCACGGCGGCCTGCGCAAACGAAAAAACGAACCCGATGCACTGCGAGAGCGTGAAATCGGGATCGAGCGCCGCGGCGCAGGCTTCCACCGTGCCGGCATCGCCGGCGGCCCGTTGAAATCCAAGATAAAAACCCGAGAAGCACGCGGCAAACAGCTCTTCGGCAATCGAGCTGCGGAAGAAGACCCCACCCTTGGCGGTGAGCAGGTGGAGCGCGCGGCTGCGCATCAGCAGAATGGCACAAAACGTTCTCTGCAGCGCGATATCCGGGTTTTGGCCGTGCCTCGGAGGATGAATCTTCTTCGCTTCCGCCTGCACGATCTCCATGCGGCGCGTAATGGGAAGGTAGTGCGCCTGCACCAGCTCTGTGTATACGGGCAGCAGCGTGGTAAAAATCTGCTGGCGCTCGGCCCGGCGCGCCAGAACGCCCTGGCTCAGCGCCGCCAGCAGCGCCAGCAGGACAGGCCAGGTGAAATCCTGCGCCAGCAAGAGCGCCAGATGCAGAGCCCGCCGGTTTCCTTCCGCCGCGGGCGATGTGACCGTAAGCGGCGAGGTCGAGATCAGGCCGGTGAAGCCGCGCTGGCTTTTGCCCGCCCTGGGTTGCAGCTTGCAGGAGCAGCCCCGCGCCCGCGTAACGACCGTCGTGGACCAGGTATAGGCCAGTTGCATCATCTCGCTGTGCGGAAGATGCACTCCTGCGCAGGTTGTATCCACGGGAATATCGAGAGTGGCTGTGGCGTGCGGACCCAGTTCGATCCCCGGCGCGCCCTTGCCGTCCGGCGTGATCTTCAGGCTCGACTGCATCTTTGCGATATCGAGCTGGATGCATCCCCCGGCCGCCACGGCGGATGGGGTAAACCGGCCCTGGATGCCGCCATCGTTTTCGAGCAACAGGTGAAGCGGCGCAGACTGGCCGGGACCGAGGCGATCGACGGGCGGCGCCACGGCGATCTGCAGGTGGCTGTCTGCACTGGCAGGCGTCTGCTTGATAGCGATCGGAGCGACCGTCTCCACCGGAACGCCGGCGATCCCGCCGCGGCCGTAGATTCGCAGCGCCGCCACACACGCCCAGATGGCGGCCACGACCAGCAGAAACACAGCGATCCGTCTGAGCCAGAACCTGGCAGTCAGATCAAAGTGGAGCATGTGCAGAACCTACGCGATCCACTCATCGGGCGCAAGAAAATTCGACGCGCAGAGGCCGCCATTCCCAGGCAATCGGGCGGCAGGCAGGCTCTACGCCTGTTGATCGGCTGCGCTGTCCACGCCGGCCGAATCGCTTTTCACCACTGGCTCCGGACTGCCTGGAGCAGCCGCACCCGGCTCGTCGATCCACAGGCAGGCGATCCACCAGACCAGCACCACCAGGAATACCACGCTGTTAGCGTTGAAGAGCTTACCCTGCAGCCCGATGAGCCGCTGATACTCCGCTTCGCTCTTCGGCGGCGGGGCGTTGGCAAACACCTGCAGAGCCGCGCGCAACAGCAGTTGGGCAATAGACGCCGTGGAGAGGCCAAGGACGATGCGCTGCGTATGGCTGCGCCAGCCGGCGTTGAACCAACGTCCGCAAAACGCCGCCAGCAGACCCAGCTCGATGATCAGAAGGTCGATCAGAAGGTCGCTCTTCTGCGCCACCAGTTGCATCAGCCGCAGGTTCGCCAGCGTGGAGCGGGCCAACAGCGTCTGTGCGGCCGGCCATGGACCCCAGGCGATCACGACCGTTGCGGCAACGGCGAGCAGAACCAGCGTTCCCACGATCCACGCGGTGCGCGAAGCGCGCGCAAAGGCCCGGCGCGCCATCTCCACAACCACCAGGAAGGAGACGACGGCGCCTATGTCGGCCAGCATGAGAAAGACTTCGCTGGAGGTGAGCGGCGCCAGCTTGTCGAACAGCAGCCGGCTGGCCAGCAGCCGCAGCGTCATCAGCACCATGCTGGCGGTGAACCAGGGAAAGCGGTGAACGCGATCGCGCCCCAGCAGCACAACCAGGAGAACGAGCAGCCCCGCAAAAGTCAGCGTCCAGAGAGTCTCGACGGCCGTAAAGTGAAAATTGAAGTGCATTCGAACCTTGCCCCGGCTCATTTTTTTGACAGGATGCCGCGCCGGTGTCTCTTTCAGTCTAAATGGCGAGCTCGCCGCCGCTGCCATAATGCCAATATGCAGGTTCCCTTATGCTGATCCTGGCCTCCGCCTCGCCGCGCCGGCGCGAACTGCTGGCCCAGGCCGGCTTTGTCTTCGAGGTGCATCCCGCGCACATTCCTGAAGATCCGCAGCCCGGCGAGGAGCCGGTGGCCTACGTCACACGGCTGGCCCGCGCAAAGGCGCAGGCGGTCTTCGCGCAGCGCTCCGCCGGCCGCGCGGCTGGCGGCGGACTCGCGGTTCTGGGCGCCGACACCACTGTCACGGTGGACGGCCAGATTCTCGGCAAGCCGGAGAATGCCGCCGACGCGGCGCGCATGCTGCGCCTGCTCTCCGGCCGCAGCCACCGCGTAATTACCGGAGTGGCGCTGGTTACCGCGCAGCGAACCGCAGTGGCCGCCGAGGCGACCGCGGTTCGCTTTCTCACTCTTTCCGACGCTGAGATCGAGGCGTACATCGCTACCGGCGAGCCCATGGACAAGGCCGGCGGTTACGCCATCCAGGGCCGCGCAGCGCGCTGGATTCCGCGCATCGAAGGCTGCTACTTCAACGTCGTGGGGCTGCCGCTGGCGCTGGTCGGCGCACTGCTGGAGGAGTGTCCTGGGATTACATTGATCCCCCATCCGTAATCGCCAAACAAAAATTTATTCCTGGTTTTACCGGCTTTCGCATTAGACTGTGGCTGTTCCTCCCAAAGGATTCTATTCATGCGGCCCCGTGGTCTTCTGCAGTGCGCGGTTTTGTCTATTCTCGTTCTTACACCGATCCTAGCTCGCGCTCAATTCCAGGCCCCCAACGAAGACGAGCTCAAAATGACCTCCGATCCCAAGGCTCCGGGAGCGGCAGCGGTCTACCTCGATATCGAGGAGATCGACAACGATCCCATGCACTACCAGAGCTACTATGAGCGCATCAAGGTGCTCACGGAAAAGGGCAAGGAGCTGGCGACGGTGGAGCTGCCCTACCTGCGCGGCGATTGGAAAGTGACTGACATCAAGGGCCGCACCATTCATTCCGACGGCACCATCGTTCCGCTCGAAGGCAAGCCGGAAGACCTGCTGAGCGAAAAGAAGGGCGACATCCAGGTAGGCCGCAAGGTGTTCACCCTGCCCAGCGTAGAAGTGGGCAGCGTGCTGGAGTACAGCTACAACATCCGCTACGACGACCACCACTTCTCTTCCCCTACCTGGGATATCCAGAGGTCGTACTTCGTGCACAAGGCGCACTACCAGTTCACGCCTTTCAAGGCATTCATGCCCGGCGGCGCTGACAACTCCACGAGCATGTTTCTTACCGATGCGCGCGGCAGGGCGGTGAACAGCCTCATCTGGTGGAAGAACCTGCCGCCGGGCGCGGACATCAAGACCGACATCGGCGGCCATTACACGGTGGACGTATCCGACGTTCCGGCCATCCCCGGCGAAGAGTGGATGCCGCCCATCCAGAGCTATCTTTACCGCGTGCAGTTTTATTACAAGGCGGCCAGCACCCCCACCGATTTCTGGATCAACGAGGCCAAGTTCTGGTCGAAGGACGTGGATCACTTCGCCGAGCCCACCAAGACCATCCACACGGCCGTGGACGGCATCGTGGCGCCCTCTGACAGCGACGTGGACAAGGCCAGAAAGCTCTATGCCGCGGTAGAAGCGCTGGACAACACCGATTACTCGCGCGTGAAGAGCGAATCGGAGATGAAGGAGCTCAAGATCAAAGAGGCCAAGCGTGCCGAGGATACCTGGAACCAGAAGAGCGGATCGAGCGACGATATTGCGCTGCTTTACCTGTCGATGCTGCGCGCCGCCGGAATCCAGGCGTATCCGATGAAGATCGTGGACCGGTCGGAGGGCATCTTCGATCCGAGCTACATGGACTTCGACCAGTTGGACATTACGCTGGTGGTGGCTACTCTCGGCGGCAAAGAGGTTGTTCTCGACCCCGGCGAAAAGATGTGTCCCTTCGGCCGGCTCAACTGGCGGCACGCGGAGGCGCGGGGCATTCGCGAGAGCGCGCAGGGCCTGAGCCTGATGTCGACTCCGCCTGAGTCTTACAACCAGAACACGATCACGCGCAACGCCGACCTTGTTCTGGATGAGCACGGCGGCGTAACCGGGTCCATCACCCTGGTGATGAACGGCCAGGAGGCCCTGCGCTGGCGGCAGGAGGCGCTCGAAAACGACATTGCGGAAGTGAAGAAGCGGTTTGACCGCACACTCGAGGAGATTGTGCCGGATGGCGTGGAGGCGCACGTAGACCACTTCCTGGCCATCGACCAGCCTGACTCCAACCTGATCGCGATATGTAAAGTGACGGGCTCTCTGGGCACGGCTACCGCAAAACGGCTGCTGCTGCCCGGCTTTTTCTTCGAGACCCGCGGCCACGTTCCGTTCGTGAAGCAGGAAAAGCGCCTCGAACAGGTGGACATGCACTACGGCGACCAAGTGACCGACATCGTGGTCTACCATTTGCCGGCAGGCATGACCGTAGAAGGCGCTCCGCAGGACACCAAGGTTTCATGGGCCGGCCACGCTGTCTTCATTGTCAAGAGCCAGTCTGATGCCGGCAAACTGACAATCGCTCACTCGGTGGCTCGCGGCTTCGCCCTTGCCAAGCCCGACGAGTACCAGGATCTGCGCGGCTTTTACCAGAAGGTAGCCGCCGCCGACCAGGAAGAGCTGGTGCTGACCAACGCCATGGTCGCCAAGGGCAACTGACCATGCCGATCCCGTTTCTGCTCAAGCCGCATGCCGCGTGTCTTCTGGCAGTCATCCTGCTCGTGTGCGCCTGCAGGCCGGCAGCCGCCGGCTGGAGAGACAAATCGGCGCCCGTGCCGGATTGGGGCCTTGAGGCCGCCAAGACGCCAACTCCCGACTACGCCAAAGATTCGGGAGCGGTGATCCTGTCGGACGAATACGTGGAAACCGTCGACGGCCAGGGACGCGCCACCGAGCGCGAGCGGGAAGCCATTCGCATTCTGCAGCCGCAGGGCCGGGCAACCGGCTGCGCGGTCAGCTACGACGTGGATGAGCAGATCAACTACTTCCAGGAGTGGACGATCACCGCAGACGGCAGGCAGTTCCCCGCCAAAGACACGGACTTTGTAGACAAGGGCGGAGAAACGGGCGTTCCGGTCGAGCTTGTTTCAGAAAAGGTGCGTATTGTTCATCCTCCCGCTGCCGACGTGGGCGCAACCGTGATCTGCGAATCGGAAGAGCTGCTCGCACCCTACATGCAGGAAAAGGTCTGGCAGATTCAGAACGGGATTCCGGTCGTCTTCGAGGCGCTCGAAGTCGATCTGCCGCCGGGCCGCGCCCACTCCGAGTCCTGGCACCGGTATGACCCGGTCAAGCCCGTCGAGGTGGCTCCCAATCACTGGCGCTGGGAGATCAAGGACATGCAAAAGCTCGATCTCCGCGACGTGAGGGCGAGCCTGGACTGGGATGCCCTGTCGGCGCGCATGTCCGTTACCTGGGGTGACGCCGCCGTGCAGGGAAAAGACAACGAGTGGCGGGCCTGGGGCATGTGGTATACGCATCTTGAAGAACACCGGCCCGATCCTACACCGGAGATTGCGACACAGGCCCAGCAGCTTGTGGCCGGGGCCCCGGACTTCTACACCAAGGTCAAGAACATCACCGAGTACATCCAGAACAACATCCGGTACTTCGTGGTGGAGCGCGGCATCGGCGGCCTGCAGTCGCATAACGCGGGCGACATCTTCCGCAACCGCTACGGCGACTGCAAGGACAAGGCCACGCTGCTGATTGCCATGCTCGGGGCGGTTGGCATTCAAGCCTATTACGTGCCGGTGGACGACCGCCGCGGGGTGATCGATCCCAATGCGCCTTCGCTCTACGGCGATCACATGATTGCGGCCATCGAGATTCCCGCCGACGCGAAAGATCCGCGCCTTGAGGCCGCGGTAACCGCGAAAGACGGCAAGCGCTACCTGATCTTCGACCCCACCAATGAGCGGACGCCGGCGGGCAACCTGCCTTCGTACCTGCAGGGCAGCTACGGAATTCTCTCCGCCGGCGCGGACAGCCAGTTGATCGCGCTGCCCGTGCTTGCGCCGGACGCAAACGGCACTGACCGCAAGGGCAGCTTTACGCTCTCGCCCGACGGCGCCCTGACCGGGACAGTCGATACCTCGCACTCGGGACCGGAGGGCGCCGACTTCCGGATGTTCCTCAAGTACACCGACGCGAAGGAGCGGAGCGCATTCTGGGAGAAGTACGTGGGCCGCGACCTGCCCGGTGTCACGCTCGATTCCTTCCAGTACGTGCAGCCGCCTTCGCTGGATAGGCCGATGGCGTTCCACTACACCGTGACCGTGCCGCAATACGCGCACGTGGCCGGTCCGCTGCTGCTGGTGCGTCCGCGCGTGGTGGGAGAAGACTCGATTCCCTTTGACGACACGCTGCGAACGCTGCCCATCGACCTGGAAGCCACCGGCCGCTGGCGCGACAGCTTCGACATTACCCTGCCACCCGGCTACGTTGTGGACGAGACGCCCGACCCGATCAATGTGGACATGGACTTCGCCAGCTACCACTCCTCGATCTCGGCCAAAGGCAACGTGCTGCATTACCAGCGCGAATACGTCGTGCGGCAGGTGGAGATTCCGGCCAAGGAGGCTGACGACTTTAGAAAACTCGAAGGTGCGATTCTCTTGGATGAAAAAGGTGCTGTCGTGCTCAAAAAGCAGTAGCTGCAGTGGATTCTGGCATTTCGGGCTCGGCCGGGCTGCATCCGATGGCCGCCAGAATCATCCATGTGAGTGATGAGCCATTCTCTTTTTTCACCGCTTCGTCTCCGTTCGCTTGAGTTTCCGAACCGCATCGGCGTCTCGCCCATGTGCCAGTACTCCTCAGAAGACGGATTTGCCAATGACTGGCATCTCGTCCACCTAGGCGGCCGCGCGCAGGGTGGCGCGGGCCTGGTAACGCTTGAAGCCTCGGCCGTGCTGCCGGAAGGCCGTATCTCGCCCGGCGACCTGGGCATATGGAAAGACGAGCACATTCCCGGACTCGAGCGGATTGCCAGGTTCGTCCATACGCAGGGCGCGCGGGTGGGAATCCAGCTTGCTCATGCCGGCCGCAAGGCGAGCATGTCAACGCCATTTATCAAGGAGCGGCTGTTGCTGCCCGAAGAGGGCGGATGGCAGCCGGTGGGGCCGAGCGCGATCGCCTTTTCTCCGCATTATGCCGTGCCCGCCGCGCTCGACAAGGCGGGCATCGACGCCATTGTGGAGGCCTTTCGCCAGGCAGCGTGCAGAGCTGCGCGGGCCGGCTTCGATTTCGTGGAGATTCATGCAGCCCACGGCTACCTGGTCCACGAGTTCCTGTCGCCGCTGGCCAACCACCGCACGGACGAGTACGGCGGCAGCCTGGAGAATCGCAGCCGTTTGGCGCTTGCGGTGGTGGATGCAGTCCGCGGCGCGTGGCCTGCGCATCTGCCGGTGTTCGTGCGCATCTCTGCCACGGACTGGGCCGAGGGCGGATGGAATGCGGATGAGGCCGTTGCCCTGGCGCGACCTCTGCGCGAGCACGGCGTGGATCTTGTCGACGTCTCGTCGGGCGGACTGGTTCCCTATGCGGCCGTTCCGGCAAGGCCTGGATTCCAGGTGCCGTTTGCCGCGCGCATCCGCCGCGAGTCCGGTATTGCCACCGCGGCGGTGGGGCTCATTACAACTCCGGCGCAGGCCAGCGCAATTGTGGAAAAAGGCGAAGCGGATATCGTGCTGCTGGCCCGCGAGATGCTGCGCGATCCCTACTGGCCGCTGCATGCGGCCATCGCGCTGGGTAAAACCGCAAGCTGGCCCAAGCAATATCTGCGCGCCGCGCCGTCTCACGCGCCGGCGCGCGCCGAGTTCGCGCGTTCCTGACCTTCTCCAGCAGGCCGGCCGCGCGTGCCTGGGCGATGGCCGGCGCCTTCACTGGAATGAGTCCGGGGGCGTAATTTGCTTCACATCCAGTGCAATTTGTGACCTATACTCTCAACAGAGCCAGGCACGCCGCCGGCTCGCCGGAGTCTATGGCTACACAACCCTCGCGGAAACCCGCCCTCGAGTCACCCTCCATCCCCGACCGTCTTTACTTCAAGATTGGCGATGTGGCGCGCATCTGCGGCCTGGAAACCTATGTTCTGCGCTTCTGGGAGTCGCAGTTTCCGCAACTGAAGCCCAACAAGAGCGGAACCGGCCAGCGGCTCTACCGGCGCCGCGATGTGGAGCTGGTGCTGGAGATCAAGCGGCTGGTGCACGGCCAGGGATATACGCTGCCGGGCGCGCGCCAGGCGCTCGAGCAGATGCAGCGCGGCCAGAATCCGCGCGAGCCGCAGGCCAGCCTGCCGCTGCGCAGTGGCGACTCCGGCCGCCGCCGCGACAAAACTGCGGCCATTCTGCGCCAGGCGCGCGCGGAGCTGCGCGAGATTGCGAGCCTGCTGGCCTCTTCCGATCCGCAGCCGCAGCGCCGGCGCAGCCGCCTCACCGCCATTCCCGCGCCGACCGGTACGCTGTTCCCTTCCTGATCCCGCGATTCACCCGCACGCTACCGGGCAGCCGGAAAAATTTCCATGCTCCAGGCCGGAGTTGTGCTATTTTGAGCGATAGTTGCGGTTGGCGCTCGAAGTATGGAGCGCCAGGGTTCCCCGTTCGTTCTCTGATTCGTCCCGGCTCCAGGAGTATACCGATGGAGTGCAAACTTTGCGGATCCACGTCGTTTCGTGTCTCCCGACTGCGGGTGCCTGATATCTCCCAGTTGATCTTCTTCCGTTACCCCATCCGCTGCCGCACCTGCTACAAGCGCGGCTTTGTCAACTTCTTTACTGCCTTGAAGGTGCGCCGCAAAAACCGGCTTCGGCATGAAGAAGAACGCCGGCGCCGCATGCAGGACGCTTCTGCGGCAAGACAGATTTAAGGCGAGACAAAGCCGGTCCGCGTGCCGCCGTGTTTTTCCCCGGCAAGCTGCTGTTGAAAAAAGTGTTGAAGCAATCAAACCTAATTTTTATCCACTCCACAACGCCCTCCTGCGATGCTTGCTATTCCGCGTCTGCGCCTGCGCCGGCGCTTGAGCCGCAAGCACGGCGCAGCTTCGATGGAACCTGCAAACAAAAACTGTATGGCCGGCCCTGTTCTTCAAACTGGTTTTTGCCAGGCTCTGCAAGGCGCAATAAGCGGCCGATTTTCGATTGCCGGAAACTATCGACGCCATTGATAAGATCACTCATTCGAATCGTTGCCCGGCTCTTATACTGAAGCCGCTACAGCGTTTTCGGTTCAAGTCTTTCCAGAGTCGATGTCGCCGAGTGGCTTTTCCTCAAGAGAAAGCCACCTTTACGATGCCGGCCTGTCAGCATAGGACCCGAAAACGCTCCAGCAAATTGCAGACGACTGTATATAGGAGACATCATCATGTCTGATGAATCGAAGTGCCCGTACTCGGGCGGCATGCTCAAGCACACGATAGCCGGGGCAAATGGCAACCCGGACTGGTGGCCCGACCAGTTGAACGTGGGGATCCTGCATCAAGACTCCCCGCTGTCCGATCCGATGGGCGAGGAGTTCGACTACGCCGAGGAGTTCAAGAGCCTTGACCTGGATGCTGTCATCAAGGACCTTCATACCTTGATGACGGACTCTCAGGACTGGTGGCCGGCCGACTACGGCCACTACGGACCGCTGTTCATCCGCATGGCCTGGCATTCCGCGGGCACGTACCGCATCCACGACGGGCGCGGCGGCGCCAGCAGGGGCGCGCAGCGGTTCGCACCGCTCAATAGCTGGCCGGACAATGCCAGCCTGGACAAGGCGCGCCGGCTGCTCTGGCCCATCAAGCAGAAGTACGGCCGCAAGATCTCCTGGGCTGACCTGATGATCCTGGCTGGCAACGTGGCGCTCGAGTCGATGGGCTTCAAGACCTTCGGGTTTGGCGGCGGCCGGGTGGACATCTGGGAGCCGGAGAACGTGGATTGGGGTCCGGAGACCACGTGGCTGGGCGACCAGCGCTACAGCGGCGATCGCGAACTGGCGAACCCGCTGGCGGCCGTGCAGATGGGCCTGATCTACGTGAACCCGGAGGGCCCGAATGGCAACCCGGACCCGCTGGCCTCGGCGCGGGACGTTCGCGAGACCTTTGCCCGCATGGCGATGAACGACGAAGAGACGGTGGCGCTGATCGCCGGCGGCCATACCTTTGGCAAGACGCATGGCGCCGCGCCTGCCACCAACGTCGGTCCCGAGCCCGAAGGCGCGCCCATCGAGGAGATGGGACTGGGCTGGAAGAACCGCTACAGCACTGGCGTAGGAGACGACGCGATCACCAGCGGCCTGGAAGGCGCGTGGACAGCCACTCCAACCAAGTGGGACAACAGCTACTTCGAGACCCTGTTCGGCTACGAGTGGGAGCTGACCAAGAGTCCGGCCGGCGCTCATCAGTGGAAGCCCAAGGGCAATGCCGGCGCGGGCACGGTTCCCGATGCGCACGATCCCTCGAAGCGCCGCGACCCCTTTATGCTGACCTCGGACATCGCCCTGCGCGTGGACCCGGTTTACGAAAAGATCTCGCGCCACTTCCTGGAGAACCCGGAGGAGTTCGCGGATGCGTTCGCCCGGTCGTGGTTCAAGCTGACGCACCGCGACATGGGCCCGGTTTCCCGCTATCTTGGCCCGCTGGTGCCGAAGGAAGAGCTGATCTGGCAGGATCCCGTCCCCGCCGTCGACCACGAGCTGATCAACGATCAGGACATCGAAACGCTGAAGGCCGAGGTGCTTGCGTCCGGCCTATCGATTGCGCAGTTGGTTACGACCGCCTGGGCGGCGGCGGCGAGCTTCCGCGGCAGCGACCGGCGCGGCGGCGCCAACGGCGCGCGCATCCGGCTTGCGCCGCAGAAGGACTGGGAGGTGAACCAGCCGGCCGAACTGGCAAAGGTGCTTTCGAAGCTGGAAGCCATCCAGAAGAAGTTCAATAGCGCGCAGTCCGACGGCAAGAAGGTTTCGCTGGCCGACCTGATTGTGCTGGCAGGCTCGGCGGCCGTGGAGGCTGCTGCAAAGAAAGCCGGCCACAACGTGAAGGTTCCCTTTGTGTCGGGCCGCACGGACGCCTCGCAGGAACAGACCGATGCGGCGTCGTTCGCCGTGCTGGAGCCGAAGGTGGACGGGTTCCGCAACTACGTCTGCAAGGAACTCGAGGGCCACGCGGCCAATCTGCTGCTGGACAAGGCGCAACTGCTGAACCTTACCGCTCCGGAGATGACGGTGCTGATCGGCGGTCTGCGCGCCCTGGGCGCAAACTTCGGGCAATCCCGGCACGGTGTCTTTACCGAGCGGCCTGGGATCCTGACCAACGATTTCTTTGTGAACCTGCTGGACATGAGGACGAAGTGGCAGAAGTCCGGAACGTCTGAGGGCGTATTGGAGGGACGTGATCGCAAGACGGGCCAGCTCAAGTGGACCGGCACCGTGGTTGACCTCGTCTTCGGTTCTAACTCGCAGCTCCGCGCCGTTGCAGAGGTATACGCGAGCAGCGATGCGCAGCAGACCTTCGTCAACGACTTCGCGGCTGCCTGGGCCAAGGTGATGAACCTGGATCGCTTTGACCTTGCGTGATCCCGGAAGACGGGCCTGAACAAGGCTGGTGCAACGTTCCAATAGGCTGTTCATCCGTATCCGGCCAGGAAAGCAGGGCGTGGCAAAACGCTCGGCAATCGCGCCGGGAGAACGGATGAACAAACCTCGGGGAACCACTCCTCCGAGCCATCTGCTTCATCGGCAAACTTCCACAGTATATTTTTTAGAGCGGAAGCAGAGTGAGTGTGTCCTGTGGGGAGATGTGCAAGGTTGTCCATTTCGCGCCGCGCCATGTTGCTGGTGCTTCACCCGGTCTTTGCGCTGACCGGCATTGCCGACGTCATCACCGGCCCGATGCTCCCTGCACTGGCACGATCTCTGCATCTCTCTGACAGCCAGTCGGGCCTGCTGTTTTTCTGGATCTTTACGGGGATGGCTACAGGAGCGCTCCTTTGCCGGGGCGATTATGCCCGCATCCTGACCGGCGGCTTGTTTGCCCTGACCATCGGCTGCTTTTGTTTTCCGTGGATTCCGCGGACAGCTCTCTACCCTTTTATCTTTCTTTTCGGCATCAGTATCGGCGCGCCCATGACCGCGGTGAGCCTGTTTGCCGGGCGCAATTATCCAACTCACCGCGCATCCGTTCTAACCATGCTCAACTTCACCTGGAGCGCAGGCGCAATCGTGGCGCCGCTGCTTGCCGCGCGGTTGCTTGCGGTTTCTTCCTGGCACGCCGTTTACCTGGTGCTGGGTTGTGCCGCGGGGCTGGCGACCGTTGCTGTCCTCTTCACCATTCGCGACTCGCCTGAGACCGCTCGCGAAACACCGGAGACGGCCGGCCTGCGCAATCTGCGGATGGTTGGCCTTTTCTCGCTCTTTTTCTTTCTTGAAGTCGGGATGGAAAGCATGTTTGGGGCGTGGATCTCGACTCTCGTGCTGCGGATGACCCTTACCAGCCTGACGCTGGCGGCTGCGGCCACCGCAATCTACTGGACCGGCTTTTTGATCTCGCGCGGACTTTCGTCGCTGCTCCTGCTGCAGCTGCGCCCCGGCCGCCTGCTTGGGCTCTCGCTGCTCATGGCGCTGGGCGCGTCCGTGCTGCTGATTGCTTCGCGCTCACCGGGCCTGCTGGCAGCGGCCACCCTGTTGCTTGGTGCCACGCTCGCTCCCATTTTCCCAGTGGCGCTGGCAGCTTTTTTTGACCGCGCGCGCCACAGCTCCGATTCGCGCTTTGTTCTTGCGGTGAGCGGCTTCGGCGGTTCTCTTTTTCCTTGGCTGGTGGGCTGGGTATCGTCGCTCTCCGGAAGCCTGCGCACCGGGCTCGTCGTGGGTCCGGCGACGCTGCTGGCCATGACCACGATGCTGCCCTTGATCACCGCCCCAAGAGCGACGCCAGACAGGGTCAGCGTGAGCTAGGGCGTATCCACATATAGACTATGCATCTGGGATTTGATTTGTTTGACTTGCGGATATGGCAAGCCGCTATGAGTTGAACGAAGCGCAGTGGCAACGGATCAAGGACACGCTGCCTGGTCGGGTGGAGCACGTAGGGCGGACGGCTGTTGATAACCGTCAGTTCGTCAACGGT
>JASHPJ010000151.1 GCA_030038195.1 Acidobacteriaceae bacterium | reverse complement strand
ATTTCTGGGTAGTCGATGTGGTCGGCAACTTCTGTTTTGTTCATCCGGCCAAGGCCGGCATCAGCTCGAATCTGAATCTCATCACCGACAAGGGCAACATCTACAGCTTCACTTTGCAGGATGTTTCGGGCAGTAGCGACGCTCCCGATCTCAAGGTGATTGTCCAGCCCGCCGACCGGTCCTCCCTCGTCGCGTCGCAGGGGCCGCCGCAGTTCGTGCCCGCCGCGCAGCTTGAGCAGTCGCAGCAGGCGCTCGCCGCTGTGCAGGCCCACGTCACCCAGGCCGTCGATGAGTACAAGAGCGCGTATCCGCTCTCGCTCAAGTTCGATTACAGCTTCCACGCCAATGAAGCGCCCTTTGACATCGAGGCCATCTATCACGATGACAAGTTCACCTATATCAAGACCGATGCGCAGGAAAAGTTCAGCGTGTACGAGATGAAGGACGGCAAACCCAATCTCGTCACCTATGAGCTAAACAACGGCACCTACATCATCCCCAAGGTGATGGATTCGGGCTACGTCGAGCTGGGCAAGAAACGGCTGGAGTTCGCGCGGAAAGGATGACAGTCATGGCAGAGCAGAAACAGGAGCCAGGGCTGACCAAGCGGGCTCTCGATCCCAAGGGCGTTCTACAAAAGAATCTCAAGCCGATGCTGTACCTGGGCGCGGCGGTGCTGGTGATTGTGGCTGCGATCTTCAGCGGCACCGGCAAAAAACCTACGACACAAAAAGGCTCGACGCCCAATCAGCCGCCGCAGCCCATGATTCAGGACGCGACCGACAACAACGTGCAGGACCTCAAAAATCAGGTTGCCGCAGCCCAGCAGAAAGCCGCGCAGCAGACGGTTCCAGACCCGGCGCTTGTCGCCGCGACGCCTGCGCAGCAGGCCGCGGTCGCCTCCTATGGCCCTACGGGCCAGGCGGTCTCCTGTGCACCGGGCCAGTCTTGCCCGCAACAGCAGCTATCGCCGGCCGCGCAGGAGGAGCAGCAGCTCGCCGCCAAAGACCGCGAGCTGGCCTACGATTCTCGCTTCGCCTCGAATCTCGTCTTTGCACGGCAGCCAGACACGCCGCAGCAAGCATCGACGCAGCCGGTTTCGGCAGCTCCATCCACGCTGGCAGCCACTAACCTTATCGCGTCGCGCACTGCGGGCGATCCGCCTGCGCCGTCGGCTGCACAGGCCGCAGCCGAGCGCAGGCCGGAGGTTAACATCGACTCTGCTATCGGCCAGCCTTATGTGCTGTACGAGGGAACAACCCTTGACACGGTTCTGATGAACCGCTTGGATGGCGATGCCGCCGGGCCGGTCAAGGTACTTGTCTCGAACCCGGTCTACTCGCACGACCGCCAGCACGTGCTCATCCCTGACGGGACGATCGTGCTGGGAGAGGCCCGCAAGATCGGCGCAGCCGGATTCGGCCAGCAGCGCCGCATAGCCGTGGTCTTTCACCGCATGATTATGCCCGACGGGTACAGCGTGGACCTCGACCAGTTCCACGGCCTCGACCAGATCGGCGAAGAGGGCCTGAAGGATAAGGTCAACAATCATTATCTCCAAATCTTCGGGACATCCATTGCGCTTGGCGTCATCGCCGGCGCCGGCGAAATCGAAGAGGGCGGCGGCACCATCACCACCAGCGGCAGCCAGGCATTCGCCACCGGAGCGTCTGCCAGCGTCTCGCAGTCGGCCACCACCATCCTTGATCGCTTCATGCAGATTCCGCCCACCATCACCATCCGTGAAGGCCACCGCGTCAAGGTGTATTTCATGCAGGATATGTTGCTGCCTGCGTATGAGAATCACACGATTCCACAGACCTATTAAGGAGCTGACATGCGCCTGTTCATCATTCCATCGCTTCTCGCTCTGTTGATTCTGTCCGGCTGCAAGAAGCATGTTGCGTGCGATCCTGCAGATTCCCAAGCTACCTGCAAAGGATTTCAGGAGTGCCTTCGTTCCGACACATCTGCGGAAGTGTGTCGGATGGCAGAACAGGACGCGAACAAGATCGAGAAAGGTAATATGCACTGACCTTCAACGCGCTGAGCGTGGACGTGAATGAAATGAATCCCCCGAGGTGAACCATGACAACTGCCACGGCGCCAAATGTGATGCCGACTCCGGCCTCTTCGGTCGCACTGAGCACCGATGTCACTCCAGAGCGAGACGATGATCGCCTGCTCGATGCACGCCAGGTAGCCGCCAAACTCGGCGTATCCGAACGATTCATCCGCGATCACACAACGCGCCGCTCTCCGCGAATTCCTGGCGTGAAGCTAGGCAAGCTCCTTCGCTACCGAGCTGCCGATGTTGAGATTTTCATGGCTGAATTGAACACCATTTCCACTTTCCGTCGCTCCTGATTTGGTGTATGAAGGAATTGTTCTCCACGACCAGGACCGGAAGCAGAAACCGGAGAACGAAATGGCAATGAAGTATCAGAAGGGCACCGTCTACCCGAGTGGGAAGAAGGTGAAGATGTGGTACGGGAAGTACCTCATCTACGGGCAGAACAACCTAGGAAAGGAGGTCCGGAAGCACCGCAACGTGCCGATCTGCCCCAAAGCGGGCAATCCGAAGTGGAAGGCCGAACAGCTGTTGCGGGAGATGATCCTCAAGGATTGCGGGATTCTCGCTGAAATGCCCAGTGTTCAGCAAGACGAAGCAGTGACGTTTCGATGGTTCGTCAAGGAACGCTACATCCCGATGCGGCAGGGCAAATGGAGCCCGGCCTACAAGCAAACCAATACCGATCAGATTGAACGTTATCTGATCTCAAAATTCGGTGATCTTCCACTGCGCAAGCTCGATTCGTTCCAGATTCAAATCTGGTTGAACGGAATGGCTGAAGATTATTCCGAGTCGGTTGTTCGATCTTGTTATTCAAACGTCCGTGCGATCACCGCAATGGCTCGCAAGCAGAAGTTCCTTAAGGAAGACCCAGGAGAAGACGTGACAATGCCTCAGACCAAGCCGGTTGAAAAACCAGTGATGACGCAGGACCAGATTCTGGGCCTCGTCAACGGTATTGAGGACATGCACGATCTCTGTCTCCTTCAGGTCGGCATCTTCTGTGGCCCTCGCGCGAGTGAAGTCATGGGCCTGCAATGGAAGTCCTGGACGGGTGAAGCACTTCAGCCGTACGGGACGGCCTATGAAGGGCAGTTCTACAGCGGCCGACTGAAGACCAAGCAAAGCAAGGCGCCGATTCCGGTTCCCGAGCAAGTGCGGCCCGTGATCGAAGCCTGGCGGAGGCTCTCGAAGGACTCTTCGCCGGAGGCCCTGATGTTCCCCACGTTCGGACGTGGAGAACGGAAGGGACAGGCAGTGCCACGATGGGGAAAAAACTTCCTTAAATGGCGCGTTCGCCCGGTCGCCCAGAAGTTGGGCATCCCGGATCGGCTGGTCACCTTCCAGGTGATGCGCCGGACACTGGGAACGGACATGCAGCAGCATGGAACCCTGAAAGACACACAAGGCATGTTGCGTCACGCGAGCATTAAGACGACGGGCGACGTTTACGTTCAGACAATCGAAGAGAGCGTCCTCGCCGCCGTGAACTCGCGCACGTCGGCGGTGCTCGGCGATTGGAGAATGCCGGAGGAAAGTTTGGGCCTGAAGGGGAGGAATCTTAAAGGTCTGAATGGAATTCGGCGAAGTTCGGCGAAGTCGATCGGAAGGGTTGCTGCAAGTGCTTGATTTATTGGCTCCTCAGGTAGGACTCGAACCTACAACCCTTCGGTTAACAGCCGAATGCTCTGCCATTGAGCTACTGAGGAGTGTTGGGCGCTGAGTTGTCCTCTATCAAAGTATCAGAGCAGGGCTTGGGCGTCAAAAGGAGGGTGGAAGACAGGGCAAACGCATCTTAATTTTTCGCGGCTAAAGATTACTATCGGGGTTCATTTGAGCGAGGTTGGCATACGAATTCATTCCCGTCGGCGTTGAAAATCGCTTCGCCAATCATCTCTTGGCTATGATCGGCACAGATCGAACTGGTTTTTGGCCTGCTACATCGCCCGAAAACGGCTACGCCGCACTCCAACAGCGCGAAACGGAATTAAGATGCGTTTGCCCTGGGGTGGAAGATGATTGGCGGTGCGAGATCGCGGGTACGAGCCATGAGCCGGCGGTAGGATAGGCTGAAAGGAGGAGGTGCGCGATGTCACGGATTTCCAGGCTCGATCGAAGCGAGGTAAGCGCGGAGCTGGCTGTACTCTATGACAAGGCCTATGCGCAGCGCGGCAATGTGCCGAATATGTTCCGGGTGATGGCGCACCGGCCGGAGATCTTTGCCACCATGCAGGCGCACTTTGGCGCGGTGCTGAATACGGGCACGGTCCCCACCAGGCTGAAGGAGTTGATTATTGTGAGGACCAGCCAGGTGAACGACACGCTCTACTGCCTGGCAAGCCACACGATCCTGGCGAGGAACCTGGGATGGACCGACGATCAGCTTGCCCACCTGGCCGAGTGGCGGGAGCGCACGGATTTTACGCCGGCAGAGAAGGCCGCGCTGCGGCTGGCCGAGACGGTGACCGGCGATGCGCACGCAGTGACCGACGAGCAGTTTGCCGAGCTGCGCAGCTACTACTCCGAGGGCGAGATCGTGGAGCTGCTGTGCGCCATCGGGCTCTTCAACTACTTCAACCGGTTCAACAATGCGCTGAGAATGGAGCCAACCAAGCCGGGCGAGGGCGGCTGCGCCAGGCCGATGGAGCAGGACGGGCCGCGGCTGGCGCAGAATGCGACACTGCAATAGACCTGTATGCTCCGGGCGGCGCGGCTCAGCGGTTGCCGGAAGCCTCCTCCCTGGCATGCGCAGCATCCATCCGAGAAGGATACTCTTACGCATGAAGCTGAATATCCCCGAAGGCGCATTCCACGCGTATCTGTTCGATTGCGACGGCACCATTGCCGACTCCATGCCGCTACACTACATTGCGTGGAAGACGGCTCTGGGCGAGTGGGGTTGCCCGTTTGACGAAGCGCTCTTTTATGAGTGGGGTGGCAAGCCGGTGCACGAGATCATCTCCACGCTGAACCGGATGCAGGGGCTGAACATGCCCGTGGCCGAGGTGGGCGAGCGCAAGGAGAGCCTCTATTACGAGCAACTGCCCCATCTGCAGGCCGTGCCGGAGGTGCTGGAGCAGATTGAGGAGAAGCATCGGTCGATTCCACTGGGCGTGGTGTCAGGCAGCAGCCGCGAGTCGGTGGTGAATTCGCTCACGGCACTTGGGCTACTTGACCGGTTCGACACGATTGTAGGCGCGGAAGATTATGCGCGGAGCAAGCCGGCGCCGGATGGCTTCCTGACGGCTGCCGAGCGGCTCGGCGTGGTGCCGGCAGATTGCCTCGTCTTTGAAGACACGGCGTTCGGCATACAGGCAGCGACGGCCGCGGGTATGGCGTCCGTGCGCGTACCTTCTGCGCTGGAGCGGCGCAAGGGAACCGAAGCCGGGATGACTGCATAGAGATGTGACAAAGCCGCTCCGTCGCAACGGCTCCAGGATAGAACAACTCTGGAGCTGCCCTGACACTCAATACAACAGCACGGCAATGCGATAGGCAGAAAACGAGCTTTGCGCGCTCTGCGCGGGACAGCTTCCGATGGAAGCCTTTGTGTAATTGCCGGAGCTGAGGCGATCAACCAGCGCCTGTGGCAGGCGTGCGAGATCGGAATCCTGCCAGCGCATGATGAAACGCGGCTGCGGACCGGAAGCGGCGCGCGGCAGGCCGGAGTCTCTTGTGCAGGCGGCGCGCGCCAGGGATGGGTTCACGAGAATGGTCACGCCGCTGGGGCGGATGAGACCGGCGACGCGCGCTTCGACCTGCGGTGCAGAGAGCGCGAGCACGGCATGCGAGTAATCGGCCACCGCGTAGAGCACGCCGCGGTTGGCCACGACGGCGATGCCGACGTGATCCACTTCAGGATTGAGCAGATTGTCGCGATGGCCGGGCGAGTTCATCCATTCCTGGTGAATGGCTTCAGCCGAGGGACCCACGGCGACGTTCTCTTCGATGAGCCCGAAGCGCGCGCCCGCCTGCGCAGCCCGGCCGGCCACATCGGCTTCGCCGTCGTAGCGGTGCGCGATGGGCCCTTCGTAGGCCATGCGGCGGCAATGATAGAGCGCAGCCTCGGCCAGGGCCGGGTCCCACTCCAGGCGGCCTGCGCCGGCCTGCGTGCGGGCCTGGTTGGCAAGAGCAAACAACTGTTCCGCCTCTGCGCGCAGGTCAGGTCCCTCCGCCTGCTGGGAAGGCGGATACATCTGCGCAGCGAGCGGCATGGCGGCAAGCGCCAGCGAAAAAACAAAAGCACGGCAGGCGAATCTCATGGTGGTTTAGACCCGGACCAGGTGCGGGTGTCGCTGTATTCTTTTTGAGTGCCGATGATTTTTTCCAGTTCCAGGCTGGGCATGCGTGTGCGGCGGCAGCCGCTGGCCGTGGCAGGAGTAGTGCTGCTGGCGGCATTCGTGGTGTGCGGCCTGGCTGCGCCATGGCTCGCCCCATACAATCCGTCGGCGATTGACCTTGTGCACCGGCTCGAAGGCCCTTCGATGGCGCACTGGGCGGGAACCGACGAACTGGGCCGCGACACGCTGGCGCGACTGCTGTGGGGCGCGCGGCTTTCGCTGGCTGTCTCAGTAAGCGTGGTTGCGGTTTCTCTGGCGCTGGGGCTGGCGATTGGCGGCCTGGCCGGCTACCTGGGTGGATGGGTGGACGCAGCGCTCACCACCTTCGCAATGAATACCTTTCAGGCGCTGCCGGGCATCCTGCTGGCCATCGCCTTTGCCGCATTCCTGGGACCGGGGTTTACGAATCTCGTGCTGGCGCTGGCCATCGGCGGATGGGCCGGCTACGCGCGGCTGGTGCGCGCGCAGGTGATGGCCGTGCGCGAGCGCGAGTATGTGGATGCGGCGCACGCGCTGGGCGCGGGCGGATTGCATATCTTCTTCCGGCACATTCTGCCCAACATTGTGCAGCCGGTGCTGGTGCAGGCGGCCATCGGCATGGCCGGCGTGATCCTGGCCGAGGCAACGCTGTCGTTTCTCGGGCTGGGCATTCCGGCGCCTACGCCAAGCTGGGGCGCCATGCTCAACGATGCGCGGCTGCACCTGTTCGACTCGCCGCACCTGGTGCTGTTTCCCGCAGCAGCCGTGGCGGGCGCGGTGCTCGGCTTCAATTTTCTGGGCGATGCGCTGCGCGACGAGCTCGACCCGCGCACGCGGCTGGAACTGGGACTGTGAAGATCGGCGTGGTGAGCGATACCCACGGCCTGCTGCGCCCCGAGGTTGCGCCGGCGCTTAAGGGCGTGGAGCGCATTCTGCACCTGGGTGACGTGGGCAGACCCGCAATCCTGGACGAGTTGGGCAAGATTGCGCCGGTCACGGCGATCCGCGGCAACGTGGACCACGAAGGAGCGTGCAGCAAGCTGCCGGAGACGGACGTAGTGCTGATCGAGGAGCATTACCTCTACATGCTTCACGACCTGAAGATGCTGCACCTCGACCCGGCCGCAGGCAAGTTTGCCGCGGTGCTCTACGGGCACACGCATGTGCCCAACTACCACACGAAAAAAGGCGTGCTGTATTTCAATCCAGGCTCCTGCGGCCCGCGCCGGTTTGAGCTGCCGGTGACGGTTGGCCTGCTGACGGTGAACGCTGACGGCGAACTGAAACCGAAGATTGTTACGCTGCATGTCTCCTGATCCTCTCGTATTATGCACGCATGCGTGGGTTGATCCATCGATAGGCCACATCCGTCAGAAAATTCACCAGCACATAGGTCAGGCCGATGGCCAGCAGGCAGCCCTGCACAAGCGCGTAATCGCGGTTGGAGATGGCATCGACCACAAGCCGGCCAAGACCCGGCCAACTGAAGATCTTTTCGGTTACGATGGCGCCAGCCAGCAGCGCGCCGAATTGCAGGCCGATAACAGTCACGATGGGGATGAGCGCATTAGGCAATGCGTGGCGGCAGACGACGGCCACTTCGCCCAGTCCCTTGGCGCGCGCGGTGCGGATGTAGTCCTGGCCCAGTTCTTCCAGCATGGCGGTGCGCACCATGCGCGTAAGAATGGCCGCCAGAGATGCTCCCATGGTGATGGCGGGAAGGATGAGGTAGCGCCATCCGATCGAAGCCGCGCCGCCGGCGTTTGCGCCGGAGACGGGCGTCCATCCCAGGCCGATGGAGAAAACCAGGATCAGCACCGGGCCGAGCGCGATGCCCGGCACCGAGAGTCCGAAGAGGCTCACCACCGAAAGCGACTGGTCGAGCGCACGGCCGCGGTGCAGCGCGGCAAGGATGCCGGCGGGCAGCGCCAGAACCATCGCCAGGACTAGCGCGGCAGCCGTGAGCGCCAGTGTATATGGATAACGCTCGAGGATAAGGTGCATTACCGAGTCGTGCAGGCGGATGGAGGCGCCGAGATTGCCGTGCACAACGCCCGCCCAATAATGGGTGTACTGCGTCCAGAGCGGCTGGTCGAGGCCGTACTGATGGCGCAGCGCCGTCACGTCAGCCGCAGTTGCGCCTTCGCCCAGCATCTGCAGAATGGGGTCGCCGGGAACAAGATGAATGAGCAGAAAAACAAGCGAGACCACGAGCCAGACGACCGGCAGGGTAAGAAAAAGGCGGGTGAGGGTCTGCTTCATAGCTCGGGTACCACGATAAATCAGCGACCGGCCCTGAAACCGGCCCTGAAGAAGATGCGCACTCGTGTGGTGTCCCAGAAGTTCGTCGCTCCTGCCAGGCTTCAATGACAGAATCTCGTCTGTCCGCGTATTTGGTGGGGCGCGCGCGGGTCTTCAACAACGATAATTCGGCGTCATCAGCCCTCTGGTCGATCACGATATCTACAGCCTGATCCACTTCAGACTGCCGGAAAACCCCGCCAAAACCTGGAACAACCGCATCTCTTCCATTGCCGTCTTCGTCGGACGTGACCAGTGAGCCCGCCCCGGACCGTTCCCGGGTCAACACGTGATTCCATTGGAAATCGAGCAAAGGGGCTTTTTCTTGAGGAAAAAGTCCCTTCGTCGCAACGGCTCCGGAGCAGAGACACGCTGGATCTGCTTTAATTGGCTGGCTCAGCCTCGGCCGCGATGGGCTCCACGCGAATCTTCGCGATGCGGCGCGCATCCATCTCCACCACGGTGAGCCGGCGGTCTTCAAAGACGATCGATTCGCCAGACTGCGGGATGTGGCCGAGACGATAGAGTACGAAGCCAGCCAGCGTCTCCACGCCTCCGTCGCGGGGCAGCTTCCATTGCATCTGGGTTTCAAGGTCGCGCAGGTTCACGCTGCCTTCCATCAGCACGGCGCCTCCAGCCGTGGTGAACACTGGGCGCGAGGGTGAATCGAACTCATCCTGGAACTCGCCGGTCAACTGCTCGATGGCGTCCTCCGCAGTGACCAGCCCGACGATGGAGCCATACTCGTCCACTGCGACGGCGAGATGACGGCGACGCTGCTGAAAGTCGCGAATGAGAGCGAGGACCGACTTGGTCTCAGGAACAACGACGACCTCGCGCATGATCTGGGCAAGGAGCAGCTCGGGCTGCGGAGCGCTCGAGGAAGTGCGGAAGTAGAGCAGCCGCGCCAGGTCGCGCGCGTAGACGACGCCGATGATGTGCTCGGGGCCGCGCGTCTCGTCGTAAACAGGAATCCGGGAGTAGTGGCGGGCCATCACGCGCGCGCAGGCATCCTCGAGCAGCATGTTCGAAGGCAGCGAAAAGATCTTCTGGCGCGGGGTCATGATCTCGCGCACGGGCACGTCGTCGAGCTCGACGGCGCGGTGAATCAGCATCTCCTGAAACTGCGGAAGCAGGCCCAGGCGACGCGCGGCCGTGGCGATCAGCTTGAGCTCCTCAGCGGAATGGACGGCAGCGCGCTCGGTCATCGGCACGTCGAAACCGCGCAGGACCACGGCGGCCGAGCCGCGCAGCAATCGCACGGCCGGGCGGACAATCGCCATGAAAACCAGCATGGGCGGCGCAACCGCCACGGCAAGTGCCTCAGCCCGGCGCAGCGCGAGCGACTTGGGAACCAGTTCGCCGACCACGACATGAAAGTAGGTGATGAAGGCGAAACCGATGGCAACCGCGGCAATATGCCCATAGACGCTGGCGTGCGGCAGCTCTCCAAACCATGGCTGCAGCAGCGAGGCGGCCAGCGGCTCGCCCAGCCAGCCCAGCGCCAGCGAACAGAGCGTGACGCCAAGCTGCACGGCGGGCAGAAGATCGTCAATGCTGCGCTGCAGCCGCCGCACGGCGCGGGCTCCGGGGACCTGCGCCTTGAGAAGCTGCTCGATGCGGGTGTCGCGGATGGAAACAAGCGCGAATTCGGCAGCCACAAAAAAGGCGTTGGCCAGGATGAGCATGGCCACTGCGACCGACTTGAGAAGGGGAAGGCCGTGCATCTGGGGGAGAGGATAGCATCCCTGGGTTTCAGGCATCAGGGCGGATGCGTTCTCTCAAGCTACGAAACCGGAGCCGGTGAAAAAGCAGGTCCGGTGGAACTGCATGGCCGGCGGGAACGTATGGAGAGAGGACGGATAAGGGGTGAGTTGCGGCATGAGAGGAATCCTCACGGCAATTTGGATAGGCGCGGCGGTGCTGGCGGCGATCCCGGCGCGCGGCGCAGAAGCCACCTTTGAGCGCGACTTGGTTGTGGCCGGCCAGGTGCAACTGACCGTGGCCACTGGCTCGGGGACTATTCATCTGACCCGTGGCGCGAGCGGGCATGTTCACGTCTTCGGGCGTGTGCGGTCGTTCTGGGGCGGCAATGACACCAGGGTGAGCGAGATTGCAGCGCATCCGCCGATCGAGCAGACGGGCAATATTGTGCGCGTGGGCGAGCGGCGCGGGAATCTGCGCAATATCAGCATCGACTACGAGGTGGAAGCGCCGGCTGACTCCTACCTTGACGCGGCGACCGGCTCGGGCAGCATCAATGATGATGGCGTGGGCGCAGACACCAGGCTCAGCACGGGGTCGGGCAGCATCCACGCCACCGGGCTTGAGGGCGGGTACTCGGCGAGCACCGGATCGGGAAGCATCTACGCGGAAGGAAGCGGCAACGACGACGTGCGGGCGGAGACGGGATCAGGGACGATCGAGCTGCACAATCTGCACGGAGCGCTCAAGGCCGACACGGGCTCCGGCAGCATCAAGGTTGAGGGAGTTCCGGTGGGACCATGGCGCCTCGAAACCGGATCGGGTGGCGTAGATCTCTCCACCGACGGCGCAGCGTTCACGCTGGATGCCTCGACGGGATCGGGCGGCATCCGCTGTGACCGCGAGATCATGGGGCAAAGCAGGCTGGAAAAGCATCATCTTGCAGGCAGGATCAACGGCGGCGGCCCACTGGTGCACGTGACGACGGGGTCAGGATCGATCCGGATCGACTGAGCGGATGCACCAGGAGACCAGTCAAGGGATCAGGTAGTACGGGTTCGGATATTTCACGCTGAACTCGGCCTGCGGAGAACCCTTGAGGTCGCTCCACTGGTCGCCCATGTTGAGGACGATCTTGTAGCCCTGCGCGGTGATCTGCGCACGCGCGCCGGATTTGTACTGGATTGTTGTCTCCGACTGCGTGGACGCGGAGCGCAGGGTCAACTGCTTCCATGTATATCCCTGGGCGCGCAGGTTGCGCTCGGTCGCAGGACGCTCGGAATCACTGCGGCCGGTGATGAAGAATACATCGATGCCGAGCCTCTGCGCTTCCTTGTCCAGGCGCAGAGTGCCGGGAATCGCCGGCGCGGCCGCGGTATTGACCCAGACGTCGAAAGCCTTGGGATCGAAGACGTAGCTGGAGCCGAGCATCTCCTGGTAATTGGAGAGCGAGGTTTCGTCGATGTCCAGCACTACGGCGAGCTTTTCCCTGGGCTGCCGGCGCGCGGCGCGCTGGCGCAGAAAGACAATGGCGCGGCCGGCCTGCGTGTCGAGGTCGTGTGCGTAGCAGCCGCACTTGCAGGTGCAGTCGTGGTACTGCTTCAACTCGATGACGAGAGCGCCGAGATTGGGAATCTGCTCAGCCTGCGCATCGGTACTGAAGACAGGCCGCTGCTGAGTTTGCGCTGCGAGCGGGATCAAAGCCGCGAAGGCAACGCAGAGAACGCCGGCGATACTGAAAATGCGCTTCAAGGTGCTCCACTCCTCTGCATGGTTTCGAGCCGCAGCTCGAAATCATTTCGCTCGTTTCTACAGGCAACCTTTGATAATATCGAGTCATTCCACCTCAAGGAGAAGTGATTATGGCTACGATGCATTGTGACGAAGCTTTCTCCTTTCGAGCGCAGCAGTAAGCGCCGCAAGGGCTACCCTTCCGAAACCCGCGTCAAGCGCGGACTCCGCATAGTCGGCACAGAGAAAGAGCTTGTGGAAAAGCTCGGCCGCCGGGACCTTTGTCCGTGCGGATCGGGCCGCAGCTTTCAACCGATGCTGCCTGAAATCCGGCAAGTTCGACGGCTCGAATCGCAACTACTTTTTTCCGGGAATAATCGGCTTGCGGATCGGCGACGGGGCAATCGCATGAAAAAGATGAACCAGCGGCGGCAATCGGTTTTGAAAGGGCACGGCTTCAAGCCTGCCCTTTTAAGACCGCATTCCGCAGAGTTTGTCATTTATGCATTTACCCTGCTCACAGAGCACACGAACTCTGGTTTCGCTCTAAACTGGAGACATGGTTCGAATTTTTCGTGAAATTCCCGTGGAGCGGCTGAAACTGCTGGTCTTCGACCTGGACGGCACGCTGATCGACTCTGCGCAGGACCTGTGCAACAGCGTGAACGCTACGCTGCAGGCGTTCCACCACCAGCCGCTGCCTGACCCGGCGATTGCGAGCTTTGTAGGCAACGGCGCGCCGATGCTGATGCGGCGGTCACTGGCCCTGGCGAGCCACGTCAACCCTGACGATGTGAATCCTGAGCTGCTCGACAAGGCTTACCTGTTTTTCCTGCAGTATTACCGCGAGCACAAGCTGGATTTCACTTACGCCTATGAAGGCGTGCTGGAAGCGCTGAAGGCGCTGCGCGATCTGCATGAGGCGCCGGGAGGCACAAAGCGAACCATGGCTGTGCTGACCAACAAGCCGGTGCGGCCGGCGCGCGGTATCTGCGAGGGGCTGGGGCTCGCGGACTTTTTCCCCCATATCTACGGAGGCGACAGCTTCGCGGTGAAAAAGCCCGATCCGACCGGCCTGCGCAAGCTGATGCAAGAGACCGGCGCAACGCCGGAAGAAACAGTGATGATCGGCGACAGCCAGGTAGATATGCTCACCGCGCGCAACGCCGGCGCGTGGACCGTGGGGTGCGCTTTCGGCTTTGGCCCCCAGACGCTGATGGAAACCCCTCCGGACATCCTGGTCGACCGGGCATCGGACTGGACGGAGGCGCTCAGTCCTGCGAAAATTGGAGTGTGGCCTGAAAGCGCTTGACGTGTCGGGGCCGCAGCGTTGTTTGGAGGCGGCTGGCAACGTTTGCAATCCAAGCCTGTATCTCGAAGACGGGACCAATCACGATCGCACGAGCCCGCGCACACAGTCGATCAACCTCTTCAAAATCCACGTTTTAACTTCGTTGCTCGAGGTTTCTGCATGCGTTCCATTGTCCTGGCTGTTCTTCTGTCCGCCCCGGCCGTTGCCCTCGCCTGCCATACCAGCATCCAGCCTCCGCCGCCCCGGCCGGCGCTGCGCGGCGTGGTGTCTGACTCAACGGGAGCCATTATTCCCAATGCCGAAATCAACCTGGAGGATGCGAGCGGCGCCGTCGACGGCAAGTTTCAGTCGGGCGCAGACGGCAGCTTCCAGGTGACGGCGCCGCACGCGGGCGCATACACGCTGGTGGTCTCCGAGCCGGGATTCAAGACCGTGAGCCTGCCGGTGCAGATTGCGGCTCCGGCAGCTTCTGCGGTTGCCAGCCAGGCGGCCGTCAAGCTGGCTGCGCCGCTGCATATCGTGCTGCCCATTGCGCCGGCTGCGACCAATGTGACGGTCAGCGCGGAATCGAATGAGGACCTGACCTCGACCGATGAAAATCACGACTCCTCGGTCATGACGGCACAAGACCTGAAAGCGCTGCCGATCTTCGACAACGACTTTGTCTCGGCCATGGGCGCGTTCCTGGACTCGGACGTGGCGGCTACGGGCGGCTCGGGGCTGATGGTTGATGGCGTGGAGGCCAACCGGGTCACCGTCTCGCCCTCAGCCGTGCAGGAGGTGCTGATCAACCAGGACCCCTACTCGGCGCGCTACTACTACCCTGGGCGCGGGCAAATGGAGATCATCACCAAATCGGCCGCGCAGAACTTTCACGGTGAGCTGAACTTCTACTTCCGCGACTCGGCGCTCAATGCGCAGAATGCGCTGGCGCCATCCAAGCCATTCGAGCAGCGGCGCATCTACGAAGGCAGCGCGACCGGCCCCATTCCTCATGCCAAGAACTCTAGCTTCCTGGTTTCCTTCAACCGCGCGGAGCAGGATCAGGACGCCGTGGTGAGCGCAACCGTCGAGCCCACCACGGCTAATCCTTCCGGCGCGTTCCAGGCCAACGTGCCGGCGCCCACGCGGGATACCGAGTTCAGCGTGCGGGCGGCGCACCAGTTCGGCATGCACTCGGCTTACGTACAGTACAGCTACCAGGATGCGACGGCGCAGAACGAGGGCGTCGGAGGACAGACGCTGGCCGCGGCAGGCTATGACAATGGGTATCACGAAGACGACATGGTGGCGCACGTGGACTCGACGCTCTCGGCAACCATGCTCAACCAGGCATCCCTGGTGGGCGAGCACTGGTCAAACCGCAACCGGAATACGACAGAAGACCCACAGATCAGCCTGCCGGGAGACTTCGTGGACGGTTCGGCGCAGAACGACTCGTTCGCGACGGAATATAACGCGCGGCTCTCGGACGTTGTGACCTGGACGCATGGGCACAACCTGGTGAAGTACGGCATCGGCGTTCCACACATGAGCCGCCGTGCTTACGACGACGAGACCGACGCGTTAGGCAGCTACACCTTCGGCCCCACGCTGGCCGCAGACGGAGTGACGGTGCTGGCGACGGCGCTCCAGAACTACGCAAACGGCCTGCCTTCCGGATTCTCAGAGAACACCGGCGACACGCACTTCATCTATCACCAGCAGGAGGTAGGCGCGTTTATCCAGGACCAGTACAAGGTGAACGGCCGGTTTGGGATCACCCCAGGCCTGCGCTACGACTGGCAGAACTTCCTGGCCAACCGCCGGCTGGGCTTCTCGCCGCGGATTTCTTTCGCCTGGGTGCTCGATCCGCAGTCCAAGACCATCCTGCGCGGCGGCGGCGGCATTTACTATGACCGTTTCGGCGGCGGCCCGCTGCTCGACCTTACCCGCTACGAGACAGCGCGGCGCAGGTCCGTAATTCTGTCCATGAATCCGGCCACGCTGCCGCAGACCGGCTGCATGCCTATCACCAGCATCGGCTGCCCTTCGCTGGCTGCGCAGCCGCCGGCTCTGGCCGAGCTGGAGCCCAACGCCAAGATTCCCTACCAGATGCACTACGGCCTCTCCATCGAGCGGCAACTGGGCGAGCGCGCCACGGGCACCGTCAGCGTATACCAGATGCGCGGCATCGACATGTTCCGCTCGGTGGATGTGAATGCCCCCACGCCCGAGTCGGGCTACACCGAGCGGCCGAATCCTGCATACGGCCGCATCCGCCAGATGCAGCCAGCCGCCTTCTACGCCGGCAGCGGCCTCGACATCTCCTACCGCGGCATGTGGAACAAGCACTTCACCGGCTTCGGGCGCTATACGTGGTCCCATTACGAGTCGAATACCGGCGGCATCAGCTGGTACCCGCAAAACCAGTACGACCCCGGCGACGAGTGGTCGAACTCGGGCTACGACCGCGCGCAGCGGCTGGGCATGTACGCCATCTTCCAGCAGAAGAGCCTGCTCAACCTGGCGGCCGGCATCTTTGCCAACAGCGGCTCGCCATGGACCGAGCTGACCGGAACCGACTACTACGGGGACGGGCTCTTCAATACACGTCCCGAGGGCGTGGACCGGAACTCCGAGGTTGGACCCGACTATGTGGACCTGGATCTGCGCTGGGGACACGACTTTGCCATTACCGCCAACAAGGCCGACGAGGCTCCGCGGCTGGGTTTCTCGGCCAGCTCGTTCAACGTGCTGAACCATGTGAATGGCGAGGGTATCGACACGGTGGATACCTCGCCGCAGTTCGGGCAGGTCACCTCGGTAGCTCCGGCACGGCGCATCCAGTTGGCCATGCGGTTCCAGTTTTAGAGCATTTTCCTGGGAACCGCCAGCACGGCCCGCGCGTATAGTGGAGTTGATGCTGGGAATCCAACGCATCCTCGGGTGCTTCCTCGTTTTCAGCGCCTTACTGGCTGCCGCTGCGCCGGCATGCGCGGAAGAAGACGCCGTGCAGTTCTTCAAGGACATCGACGTCACCCCCGATACGCCGGTTCACGATGCTGTGTGCTTTTTCTGCAACGTGCACGTGGACGGCCAGGCGCTGGGCGACATCGTCGTCTTTTTCGGCAACATCAGCATCAACGGCCAGGCCCACCACGATGTGGTGAGCTTTTTCGGCCACATCACGGCCGCGGATAACTCGTCGATCGGAGACGATGTGGTGAGCTTCTTCGGCGGCGTGCGGCTGGGCGAGAACGTGCACATCGGCCAGGACTTGGTATGCGTCTTCGGCTCGGTCCGGGCGCCCGCTTCAGCCTCGGTGGGCGGAGACCGCGTCGGCATTCCGTGGATGGTCTTCTACGGGCCGCTGATCGTGATCTTCCTGGTGGCGTGGGTCATTGTGCGCGAGGTGCGCGTCCTCCAGCGCCGGCGCTGGATGGCCGGCGGCTACCCCTATCCACCGCAGCGGTAGACCAACCAAAACTGTTCCCTTTCCGCATGTAAGCCTTCCATTCAAATCACTCTCATTTGCGCCTTGAAATTATTTTGAACTCGTTCAAATTTATCTTGACTTGGGAATATTCCAGGGCTACATTCTATTTGAACGTGTTCAAAATAATAAGGGAGAGGTAAGAGAGATGTACGTGGCGGGCTGTTATTTCAGCTATTTGGCAATCAGCATCGCAGTGACCGTCTGGGTGGCGAGGACGCTGCACAGGAGTGGCCGTGTTTTTCTGCTCGATGCATTTCACGGCAACGCGCCGCTGGCCGAGTCAGTGAACCAACTGCTGGTCGTGGGCTTCTATCTCGTCAATATCGGCTACATTGCCCTGGCGCTCAAGACCGCCGATCCGTTGAGAGATTTGCGCGGCGTGATTGAATTGGAGAGTGGAAAGATCGGGGTCGTGCTGCTGATCCTGGGTGGAATGCACTTCTTCAATATGTTTGTGCTGGCCAAGATGCGCCGCCGCACCACCCACGAAAGCGTGGCATAGGACATGACGCGGCGAACTGTTCCCAAGTCGGAAGAAACCCGCAGGCGCATTCTGGCTGCCGCGCTCACCGTGTTCCGCGAGCGCGGATTCCAAAATGCCACCATGCGCGAGATCGCCGCGGCAGCCGGCGTGGCCGTGGGCGCAGCCTACTACTACTTCGACTCGAAGGATGCGCTGGTGATGGCCTTCTACGAGCAAGCGCAGGATGAGATGGCGCCGGAGCTCGAGCGCATCCTGTCGGCGAGCCACACCATCGAGCAGCGGCTGCGCGGCATCATCGGGCAAAAGCTCGCTTACTTTGCGCCGAACCGTGCGCTGGTGGGTGCGCTCACGGCACACATCGATCCCGCGCACCCGCTTTCACCCTTCAGCACGGCGACGGCGCCGATCCGCAACCGGGACCTCGCCTTCTTCGAGCGGGCGGTGGCCGAGTCAAAGCTGCGGCTCCCGGCTTCGATCCTGCCCTATCTGCCGCGCCTGCTGTGGCTCTACCAGATGGGCCTTGTGCTGTTCTGGGTCTACGACTGCTCGCCGCAACAGGGCCGCACCGGGATGCTGTTCGACAAGACGCTCAGGATGATGCGGATGGCCTTCAAACTTGCGGAGCTGCCGCCGCTCCGGCCGCTCTTCCGGCCTGCAGGCGAGCTGCTGCGCGCCATTTACGGAGAAGTGTAGCGATGCCTGGCCGCAGGCTGCGCATCGTCATCCCTGGAGGCAGCGGCCAGGTGGGCCGCGTGCTGGCCGCGTACTTTCAGGAACGTGGTCATCACGTAACGGTGCTCACGCGCAGTCCTTACAGCGCGCCGTGGCAGACCGTGCACTGGGACGGCAAGCGCGTTGGCCCGTGGGTGGAGACACTGAAAGGCGCGGACATCTGCATTCATCTCTCGGGTAAGAGCGTCCATTGCCGCTACACCGCCAAAAACCGGAAGGAGCTGTACGATTCGCGCATCGGGCCCACGCGGCTGTTGAGCCACGTGATTGCCGGGCTAGCCGAGCCGCCGCGCGTGTGGATGAACGCATCGACGGCGACGATCTATCGCCATGCGCTCGACCGCGACATGGACGAAGCGACCGGCGAGATTGGCGGAGGCGAGATGGTCTCCGCCCGCCAGCGCGCGCCGGAGAAATGGAACTGGACCATTCAATTGGTAAAGGACTGGGAGGCTACTGTTTTTGATGCGCCCACGCCGCGCACCCGCAAGATCGTCCTGCGCACCTCGCTGGTCTTCAGTCCTGCGCCGGGCAGCGTGTTTGCGGTGCTCTCGAACCTAGTGCGGCTGGGACTGGGCGGCACACAGGGCAACGGCCGGCAATACGTCTCGTGGATGCACGAGCGGGATTACGCGCGCGCCGTCGAATTCCTGATCGAGCACGAAGAGATGGATGGGCCGGTCAACCTGGCCGCGCCGCATCCGCTGCCCAACCGTGCGTTCATGGTGGCGCTGCGCGATGCGTGGGACATGCCTAACGGCCTGCCCGCGCCGGCGCTGCTGATGAAGATTGGCATGTTCTTTCTGCGCACCGAGCCGGAGCTGGTGCTCAAGAGCCGGTGCGTGGTTCCCGGCAAGCTGCTCGATGCCGGATTCATCTTTGACTTTCCCGAGTGGCCGCAGGCCGCCGAAGACCTGGTGCGGCAGTGGAGGGAGAAGTGGTGACCGAGGGAGAGAGCAGGAATAGGGGTCAGGAGTCGGTGTGGTGCTCTCTGCAGTGGCTAGAGCAATTTCACAGATGGTGTGCTCCATCTCGAATCAGAAAAACAACCGCAGATCCTTCGACTCCCTCGCGCTTTCCCTCATTGCATGAGGGAAAACACTTGGTCGCTCAGGATGACAACGCGATGAAAGAGTACAGCAACTCTGAAAATGCTATAGCTATATGTGCACGCTTTCGATCCATGCACCCTCAATAATTTTTTGCAGAAACTGAAAAAGAACAGAGCCACAAGGGTCTTTACTATTCCCTATTCCCTATTCCCTATTCCCTCATCTCGGCGTGATATCCGTGACCGGCAGATCCCAGTGAGCGAGCAGAATCTCGAAACGGCGCTGCTCTTCCTTCTTGTAGGTCTCCTGGTCGGGCCACAGTTCCTTGATGAAGGCCTCTTCGTCGGGATTGGCGGTCGTGGCCACGGTCGAGTCCTTGTAGACGATGGTCACGCGATAATCCCAGCGGCCGTCCTCGGTGGTGTGATACGCCGGCGACTCGATCTTGAGTGAGAGAATGCGGCCCGTGGACTGGATCTTTTTCAGCAGCGGGTAATGGTTCTTTAAGAAAAGGTCGAGGAACTCCTGCTGATGGCCCCATTGCACCTTGTAGTAGTACTCAACCGCGTAGGGCTGGCCGGCGCTGCCCTGTGGCGGCGCGCCCTGCGCCAGAAGTGGCATGGCAAAGACGACAGTCAATACGGCTAGAAGCAGTTTGCGCATCATGCCTCCGAAGATCGGAACGAATAGAAGCATTGTACGTCTCTTCGATCTGCCGTGCGACGATTCGTGGCCGCTCAGGCGGCGTCGATCACCGGAAAGCAGGTAAAAGGCTCGGTGAGCACCTGCCAGTAGGGGATGTATCTGAACTGCGGATGGCCGTCGATGTTGAAGTGCAGCGGTCGGAACGGGTCTGGCTGAAGACGGTCGAGGATGGTTTCCGGGCGCGCGCCGGAGGCGGTCAGCACGGCGCTGTCCGAGCCGACGAGCGCGAGCAGGACCGGCCCATATTCGAGCGCGAAACGCGGATGGCCTTCGATCTGGTCGAGGCCGGTGTAGCGCGTGAGCTTGAGTTGCATCGGCAGCGTAAAGCGGATTGTATCGCCAGTGGACCAGGTGCGGTCGAGAGTGACATACGTGCCAGGTGCCCCGGTGGCAGCGGACTGCCGATTGACACGCAGCTCGACCGGCGAAGCAGCCCAGGCGGGAATGCGAACACGCATCCTGGCCCGAGCAGGACGCGAGGCAGTTATCTTCATACTTATATCCGGATGATAGGGGAAGTTACCTGACATGCTAACTCTCATATTAGTTCCAGACTGCGACCATTGGATCGATGCCGGCTCGAATAAGTTGACATACAGTCCATCCGGAGCGATGGAGAAGATATACTCCGGCAGCGAGCCGATCAGGCGAGTCCCCTGTCCTTCGCAACACGAGTTGGTGCAGAGCGGAACGGGCAGATCGCCCTTCATGCCCACGAGACGCGTGTGATAGATGATGCCACGCTCTCCAACCTGGTTGGCAAGGGCCACGTTGTAGATGGATTTTTCGATCTCCGCGGCGTACTTTTCTTCTTCCGGGCGCATGGTGAGAAAACGCTGGTTGAACTTGACCCAGAAGCTGCTGCCGCAGGTTTCTCCGGTTTCGCAGAAAGGAAACTGCGCGGCGAGCCGGTAGGATTGGGGCGGAAACTGGCCGAACTCGGTGATGGCAATCGATCCACCCACGTGCTCCCAGTTATCGTGGTATAACTCCCAGGCTCCCTCCATGGCGCGCAAATACCTGGTATCTCCCGTGGCGCGATAAATATCGAGGTAGGCTTCAAAGTCGGTGATAAGGTAGTTATGCGGACGGTCGTAAGGATATTGCCACACCACATCCGTATCGCGCTTCGCCAGCCCATCGAGCCAGTAGTTTTCCTGGTAGTAGCGCTGGATTACCTGGATATCTTCGGGCTTGCCGAGCGGCGTAAAGTACGTGCGCGTATTGGCGATCATGCCCTGCACGCCCTGTGTGCCGCCGCGCATCATCCTGGGCAGATACGCGCAGTTGTCGAACCAGTCATAGAAGCCGCGCAACAGCGCGAAGGCCTTGAGATTGCCCGCGTAGCCAGCCTCGATGAGCCCGTGCGTGAGCCAGGAGCGCGTGTAGCCGCCGCGCTCGGATTTGAGGATCAGATCTTCAGGGTAGGCCATGATGTAGCCGTTCGGCGCGCGGCACTCCTCGATGCCGTCGACGACCGCGTTCATCGATGCGCGAAGCTGTGGATGATCGATCCAGCGCAGCGTGTTGCCTGCGCCCATCAGGAATCGGCCGGCGCTCGAGCCGGGCAGCGTCGTATCCCAGAATGGGATGGGATTGCGCAGGCCCGCTGCAACCGGTTTGCCGGCCCGCTCGCGGAAGGGGCGCAGCATCTCGTCCACCGAGAATGAGCTAAGCAGGTAATTGATATTGTTCTCCATCGCATGGCGGAAGAGCTCGCCCTGCGGCGTAACGCTGGAGACCGGGATGGTGACGGCAAAGGGCACAGGATGCCATTGCGCTGCAGAGATCACGTTTGATGGATTGTCGGTAACGATGCCCTCGCCCATGGGCCGAGGTGCGCGGGTGACCTGCGCGAAGTCTTTGGGGTTGGCGTAGGCGGAATCGCCGGTTACGGCGCAGTGCACGGCTACGTCCCTGCCGACTGAGAGAACTTCCATCCTGGCCAGGGCAAGCTGATAGCCGACTCCATCCTGCGCAGCGCGCAGACGCGTTGCGGTGAGCCGGACGTAACGCGCCTGGACGTAATGCTCATTGACAGGCGCGGGCGCATGAAAGGCAGTGATCGCGTCACCGGGATCGGCGAAATCTTCTTCGGATTGGTCCACGAAAAGCGTCGAGCTGCCAAAGGAAGAATCGTTCGATGCCTCGACGCGAAAGCGGACCGGAAAACCATAGCCGCGCGCATGCAGGTCGCCGGGGGTAAATGCGGGATACAGGCGCAGACCGTCGATGGGCTTTGCAGCGCCGAGATCGACCTCCAGCCACATCGGCGTATCCGGCTGGTGCGCAAGCTGCGAGAGGTATGGGCGATACCACGTGGCGGGGTTATACGCCATCTGCCCTTCCTGCGCCGCCTTCCAGCCGGCTCCTCCGCTGCCCACGTCCGCGAAAGACCGGCGTGAAGCAAGCGTTCCAGCGGCAGCAACTGCGGCCGTGGTCCTGATAAACTCGCGGCGATCGATGGTCATAAGAGAGCTCCTGAGGGTGTACCGGAATTAGCGAGCGCTTTTTGAGCGCTTACAGCGGACAAACGCACTTTAGGAGGGCTCTGAGAAGATGTCAATCCGGCCGGGAGTGGCCGGCCGGGAGCGGCGCGTGGAGCGAAGATCGCGGATGGAACGCTTTGGGCACAGACAACGCTATTATGGCGCAGATGCACAAAAGCGCCCGCGGGTCGTTTGATCCGATGAAAACAAACGCTGATGTACAACGAAACCGCAGTTATTCGCTCCGGGGATGTCGGTGGCAGGATTGCATGTAACTGTATCCGGCAACGGATAGGTCTATCCCCGCGTGAGCAGCACTCTAGCTCAAATCTCAAATCAGGTGCAGAAACTGCCGTCCGTTGACCACCGCATCGGGTACAAGTTGACGGTCGAAAGTGGCCAGCTTACCGCCATGCACCGCCGCCAGCGCCAGCAGATAGGTGTCCGTAACCTGCGCTGAGTCGAGCAGGCGTGCGGCGTGGACGCATCGAGCATTGAGCAGCGAGATATCGTCTGACCAGGATTCATGGCCTGGATGCACGAGAAGCTCCCCGAGCAGTTCTGCTACCGCTGCTGGCGTTCCCGGCGAGTTGGGATAGCGGGCATGACCCACGATGCGCAGCACTCCGTTTTCGGTAAACGGGCAGGTTGCCCAGGCCTTGCTGCCGGATGCGGCAAACCACTCATGTGCGGCATCGTGCTGCACGTGCACCGGATCAATCAGCGCGATCAGCACATTTACGTCCAGTAGAAAGCGCGTCACAGCAACTCTTCGCGCAACTGGTGAACCAACTCAGAGGTTACGCGGGCCGCATTCGGTTTGACGGGCAGAAGAGGCACGCCATTACGACTCCTGCGCCCGGTTTCCGCCGGCCGCAGGGCCTGGCGCGCAAGCGCGGAGATGACCTCGCCAATGCTCTTTTGCCTCATGGTGGCCATCTCCCTGGCGGCGGCCAGCACATCATCGTCGATTGCCAAGGTGGTTCGCATGGCACAGACACTCCTTTGTTGGGCTGCCTTGCATTAAACATCATACATCAGATGCTAATAATATTAGTTAGATGCTGGCCGCGTAAATCCACTCACGGATGAGCCAGGCCGGTTTCAGGCTTGTATATCGCGCCATTTCTTTGTTTTAGCGCAGGTCTGTCTCGGCCGCAGGGAAATACGTTGATGTCATCAAAGCGCAAAACGTGTTTTGCAACTCATTTATTTTCAGTTTGATGAGAGAGCTTTGTGCGTCAGCACCATGATAGCGGCAGACAAAAAACGGCCCCCGTTTGAGCGGGGGCCAAGTTGCCTTGGTTCTCTCGCGTTGCGAGAGCTTGGTTGGCGGCCTACGGCGGGGTGGCCGTTGGCGCTGGAACGGAGCCTCGGGGGGAGGATGGCCGCGAACTTACGGCCGTTCCGCACCGGTCGAAGCTGAAGCGCTTTGGGGTGGCGCTGCAGCCTGGGCCGCCAAACTGTTTTCCATCAGCCGGATATGCACACTGCTGGTTCTGGCGCGCTCGGTCTTCGCGTCGTCGTCGCCAGAGGCGGGTGCCTGCGCATTGCCGAGGGCCACGGAGTGCAGCCGGTAGATGGGAATCTGGTGTTCTTCCACGAGATAGCGCTTGACCGCTTCCGCCATACGCGCCGAGCTCTGGATGCCTACGCTGCCCGAGGCCGGCGAATAGGCTTCCATCTCCAGGATGTATCCTTGGCGGCCGGTCAGCCCGGCGGCCAGCTCATCCAGTTTCTGGCGGGAGTCCGCGGTGAGCACCGAGGTGCCGGGGCGGAAGGTGACGCGGAGGTCGGTGATCGAATGGTACTGGTCAAGACCGTTGACCGTGGTGTTCAACTGATCGACATGGCCCGAGGCCTGTTGTGCGGTGCTGTTTGCAGCCTGAGCTTCATTGCTGGCGGAGAGCGCAGCCTGGTCGGCCGCATCGGCGGAAGACTGGGCCTTCTGAATGCCGGCCTGGGCGCGGGCATCCACGTCCTTGATGTCCCGCGCGTTCCGCGCATTCACCTCGTCGAGCTCGCTGAGCCGGTCGTTGATCGGATCAAGCTGCTTCCTGACCCACTTCTTGCGGGCGAAGGGATTCACGCGACCCCAGAACCCCTCCTTAGGCGTGCTGAGAGGCTGAGCCTCGGAGGAGGGCTGCTGCTGCGCCGCCACAGGAGGAGTACTCTGGGAATCCCCTGCCGGCTGCGACTGCTGCGCCCAGACAGGGATGCCAATTGCGGACGCCAGTAAAAGCACTGCGAACTGGCGGGAGTAGGAGCTTGGTCTGTTCATGTTTGATCTCATGGGAGTGGAATCCTCAAAATAAAACGCCGTCCAAAAGGCCATTGGGCGCTACGTCTGCCCGCCTCTCTTCAAGCAACACTCATGCCAAACCGGAAGCATCACGGATGGATGGATTTAACTCCATATTTTTCTTATATTTGTTAAAAATATTGAGGTGATAAGAAGAGGCGCAACGGCAAGGGATATCGGTGGCGATTGTGTAAATTTTGCGCGGTTGCGTAGTTTCTACCTTGTAAAGAAGCAAAAGCGCCCGGTGAGACGGCCAATTTGCGCTGAGATGGCGCGCAAGAGACGTGCTGCCACTGTGGACTGCCTGGAAAGAATCGGCCAGTTATTGCGCGTCGACGTGGACGATGCGAATCTCGGGATAAGCGCCGTCCCAACTGTCGGCAACGGTGTCGAAGATCAGCCGGAAATCGTGCTCGTCGCCGGGCTTGAGCGGAGCGGCAGAGACGGGCTCAATATCCACGTAGGGGTTGCGGGTGCGGATGAGCTGGAGCGGCTGGGTCTCATTCTGCGCCACTTCGCGCGCATAGTCGCGGAACAGCACCTGCACGATGATGCCGGTAACGGTGCGGCCGCCGTGGTTGGCGATGTGGCCGTCGAGGTAAGTGACCTTGCCGCCCGCCAGGTTTGAAGACTCGCTCATGGCCAGGTTGGTGATGGGCAGATTGGCAGCGTAGGGATCGAGCTGCGCGGAGATGGGCGTAACCTGTGGAGCGCTTTTGCCGTGCCCCATGAAAACCACCAGGCCCACGACAACGGCAGCGACCACACAAGCCGCGATGGCCACCGGAACCCAGTTGCGTTCGGCCGGCTGCGCGGGACGGATGAGTTGTGGGCCTGTGCTCACGATCGAGATTGTACACCGGCTGCGGCTCAAGACGATGTGCGGCCAGAGCCGCAGCGGGCGCTGATCCGATGCCGGACTTTCAATTGCATTGGTGCGGATTGATTGCATCGCCGCGCGCGATGGCGCGTCTAAAAGGGCAAGAGCGCTGGTTGCGTGATTGTTATGAACGGTGCGGCCAGGCTCGGACTCTTATGGAAGGCATGGAAAGGCAGGCCAAGGATGCACACCTCCCCTCAAACGACAACCGCGCCTTCGACTACGGAGGCCGCAGCCGGGCGGGATTCACACCGGGCCGCAGACAGGGTCTACCAGGGACTGACAATCGCGGCCATGGTGCTGTTGCTGGTGAGTCTCTGGGTCTTCTGATGCGCCGGGCCCGGCTCGTGCGGCCTACCGCGGCGACCCTATGCGCGCTGCCCTGAATATTCCGGCAATGTGGAGGCTGCAGGTGACAAAAACAGTCACCAGCAGCGCAGGCATGAGGAACGGGGAAAGCCGATGGCCCGGATGGCGCGCAGCCTGAATGGCGCTCGCCTCAATCCACGTGAAGAAAACCACGATCTCCACCTTCAACCAGGCGATCATGTTCAAAGCCAGATCTTCGAGCCGCTGGCGGTTGAAGGGCGTGACGCGCACAGGAAAGTTGAACGCCGCCGGAAAGCGCGAGACCAGCGTCATGAGCAGGTAGATCACCACGGCAATGGCGGGAAAGACCAGCAGCATGGCCGGCGAGCCCCAGCCGTCTGCCTGGCCGGCCGCGTTGAAGTGGGTAGGAATGCGAGCAGGCAGACGCGCCGGGCCATAAAAGGTGCGGATGGTGAGAATGACAAGCAGGATCAGCGCGAGGATGCCGACAATTTCAAGTGCTTTACGCATGGGACGCGGCTGAGAGCCATTGTATCGAAGGGCGGAGAGGCAACCCATAGTTCCGCTTTCACGTCCAGGTCCCGTGGCCGAAAAGCAGATTCAGCCGAAGCGTGCTCGCTTGATGCCGGTCTGGCGGCAATCCTTGCCGGTCATCCTCACGCGGATGCACATCTCGGCCAGGCGCGAGAGCATGCGATCGCCGACCCGGTCGCCGAGGGTCTGCTCACGCGCAGCGCGATCCACGTCGCTGAGCGCGACCGCAGCAGTGGGTTGATCGGCATAATTCGTCGTAATGACCGTTGTCTGGCGGTCGTTGTAGCGCGTGTTCAAAATCAGGGCTACTGTATCCCAGACCCAGTCATTCGGCTTTTGCGCGCCCAGATCGTCCAGAACCAGGACCTCTGCGGCAAAGACCGGTTTAAGCAGCTCAAGTTCGGTGGTATTCACCTGCGGGTTGTAGCTGTTCTGAATATTCTTGAGTAGCTCGCGATAGTCGCAGAAAAGGCCTTTCACGCCGCGCTCGCGCACCAGCCTTTGCAGCACGCCCACGGCAAGGTGTGTCTTGCCCACGCCAATGGAGCCGGTAAACAACAGCCCTTTGCCCGCGGTGAACGCCGGATACTCCTCCACGAACCGGCGCGCGGTTAGCAGCGCTTCAGCCAGCGAGGGGTCGGCACCGTGGTAAATCTCGTAGGTATCCAGGCTGCAATCACGATAGCGTTCGGGAATGCGTGCGGCAGCGATGCGGCGCTCTTCGCGCTCGATTTCCTGGCAGCGGCAGGGACGGGAAATCCATCGTCCCTGCGCGTCCACCACGCGGACCAGGCCAACGCCGTCGCAGATCGGGCAGGTGCTCATCCCTTTCAAGCGTAGCCGATGGGGCCTGCGCGCGCTGCGGTACGGCCCGCGGGAGGCAATGTGGAAAACGCCGCCGTACTCCGCGGGTGACGAAGCTGGATGCGATTGCCTACAATCGCTGGCGAGGGAAGAACACCCATGGATCGATCCGCCTGGCGCAACCGTACCGTTTTACTTGCTCTTCTCGCCCTGGCTTTAATCCGTGTGCCCGGAGACGCCCAGCCAGCCCAGACCCAGCCCGCCGCTGCTCCGGCCGCGCACACCGGCGCGGGCTGGAACAAACACGATCAGCAGCTTGTGGTGGATTTTGGCGACCTGGCACGCTTCAAGGACGCGGATGCGGCGCTGCCGCCGCCAACGCCGGATGAGAATCGCGTGGTGTTCATGGGCGACTCGATTACCCAGGGATGGCGCCTGGACGAGTCGTTTCCGGGCAAACCGTACATCAATCGTGGCATCAGCGGGCAGACGTCTCCGCAGATGCTGGTGCGTTTCCGGCAGGATGCAATCGACCTGAAGCCGAAGGTGGTGATCATCCTGGCCGGCACCAACGACGTTGCCGGCAACACCGGCCCCATGACGCCGGAGCAGACGGAGAACAACCTGGCTTCCATGGCCGACCTGGCAACGGCCAACGGGATTCGCGTGGTGCTCTGCTCGGTGCTGCCGGCCTTCGATTTTCCGTGGAACCCCGGACAGGAGCCGGCGCCGAAGATCGTAAAACTCAACGAGTGGATCAAGGCGTATGCCGCGCAGAAGGGCTATCCTTACGTGGACTACTACGCGGCCATGAAGGATGAGCGCGGCGGGCTGCCAGCCACGCTGAGCAAGGATGGAGTGCATCCGCTGCCGGCCGGATACGCGGTGATGGTCCCGCTGGCCGAGGCGGGAATTGAGAAGGCGCTGGGCGGCAGGTAGGTGCACCCATACTTATCGCTGGGCCGTACGTTGCGAAAAGCCGCCAAATCCACGTAGAATAAGAGAGAACAAGTGCCGGAAAGGTTTGTCTTTTAACCATGCCCAAGGAAAAGATTCACCCCAACTATGCTGCGGTGCGCGTGGTGTGCGCCTGCGGAAACAACTTTGAGACCCGGTCGACCCACAAGGGCGACATTCACGTGGAAATCTGTTCGGTTTGCCACCCGTTCTTCACCGGCAAGCAGAGGCTGGTGGACACGGCCGGACGCGTGGAGCGGTTCCGCCGCAAGTACGCCAAGGCCAGCGCAGTGGCAGCCAAGTAAGGCGCGGTCAGCAGGTTCGATCGATGGGGCCTCCGCCGCGGCGGAGGCCCACGTTCGTTTAGGTGCACGTGAGTGCCCCCAGGAGCGGTTGAATGACGCAACGAGGCTTTGCCGTGAAGAAGAACTGGGACAATCCGGTGGAGCATGCGATGCCCGCGCAAGTGCGGGTTCCGGCCGAGGTGCGCATTGGCGCGGTCCGCGTGGCGCCTGCGACGGTGCTGGCCCCGATGGCCGGCGTCACCGACACGGTCTTTCGCCGGTTCATCCGCCACGCCAGCCTGTTCACCACTGCCGCAGACACTGGCGAAAACACGATCGGCGAATCGGAGATTGAGTCGGCCATCACCAATGCGCAGTCTGGATGCGGGCTGCTGATGACCGAGTTCACCTCGGCCGACGGGCTGGCGCGGATGCGCGAAACCAAGCGCCGCCGCTACCTGACCTTTTACGATGACGAGCATCCCATCGGCGCGCAGCTCTTCGGCTCGAATCCGGAGACGCTGGCCGAAGCAGCGCGGATCGTGGAAGACACCGGCTTCGACACCGTGGACCTGAACCTGGGCTGCCCGGCCAAGCGCGTGGTGGGCTGCAACGGCGGCTCGGGCCTGCTGCGCGACCTGCCCAAAATAGGCGAGATCTTTCACGCCGTGCGCAAGGCGGTGACAATTCCCTTCACCGTGAAGTTCCGCATGGGCTGGAACGATAGGCAGATCGTGTGCGTGGAGCTGGCGCGCATGGCAGAAAGCGAGGGGCTGAACGCCGTGGCTCTCCATGCGCGGACGCGCGAGCAGGGCTACAGCGGGCAGGCGCAGTGGCAGTGGATCGCCGCAGTCAAGCAGGCGGTGCGCATTCCGGTCATCGGCAACGGAGACGTGCGCACGCCGGAGGACGCGGCGGCCATGGTGGCCGAAACGGGCTGCGATGTGGTGATGATCGGGCGCGCCGCGCCGGCGAATCCATGGATCTTCCGCCAGATCGCGCAGTACACGGCTGCCGGATGCTACGACGTGGCAGCGGTGGAGGACCGTTACCGCATGATTCGCGCCTACTTCGAGATGCTGCTGACGGAGGCCGAGGCCAGCCAGTCGCTGCCGCGCGATGGGCGCATGGGCGACGTAGCCGGCAAGATGAAGCAGTTCGCCACCTGGTTCACGCACGGCGTGCCCGGCGGAGCCAGGCTGCGCGCGGCCATTTACCAGGCGCGCAGCGGCAACGAGGTACTGGCGCAGGTAGAAGAGTTCTTCGCACAGACCCATTGGCAGACCCATTTCCTGGATGAACTGCCAGCACCTGAAGAGGGTTCGCCGGCATTTTTTGCCACCGAACTGGTCTGCGACTGAATACAATTGCGATTGAATACAATTTTGACAAGTTGAAAGCAACAAACTTGCGGAACTCTTTCCCTGCAGCCCTGCGTGTTAAGAAGACAGAGTGAACACATTCCAGGCAAGAAGGTCCCCCGTTTGAGGAGCGTCGCGCGAAAGCTGAAGGGTACTGCGTGGATTTGCGCATGCGGCCTGGCTGCGGCCTGGCTGCTGGCACTCTCGTGCGCGGCGCAGCATCTGAGCTTCAGCGCAATCACTGCCGGCATGGACAACCTGAACGTGAACTGCATGGCGCAGGACCGCTCGGGATTTCTGTGGGTAGGCACTGAAAACGGCCTTTACCGTTTCGATGGAAATCGGTTTCGGAAGTATGGAGCGGCTGACGGTCTCCATGCCAGGACCATTCAGAACCTGTTCGCCGCGCCGGATGGAACGTTGTTTGTGGGAACCACGGCGGGCCTCTACTTTGTGCGGCAGGACGGGACCATCGCGGAGATTCGCCCGCCGACTCCCGACACGGTGTTCTATCAGCGCATCGGAACAGCCTTCACGGCGATCGCTCCCGGCCAGGTGGTGGCGGCCGACCGCAGCGGCGCTTATCGGCTGCGCCGCGTGGGGCCCGACGAATGGAGTGCCGAGCCGATGCGTCTGGAGCGAGGCGCCGTGTGGAGCGTGCTTTACGGACCGCATGGCGCGCTGTGGTACGGATGCGGTTCCGATCTTTGCCGGAAGAGCGGCGGAAAGACGGTCCACCTTGGGTCTGTCCTTGCGCTTCCGCAGGACAACTGGCTGCATCTTCAATTCACCGCAGACGGGCACTTGTGGATACGCGGATGGAACCACCTGGGTGAAGTGTTTCCCGCTGAGAACCGCTACGAGGAGCACGATCTTTCCGGCCCAGCCAACGCCGCGCCTTACAACGCGCTGACTGTAGACGCGCACGGACGCATCACCGCGTCGCAGGGATCGGCGTTCGGATGGTGGCAGGACGGCGCCTGGCGCATGGTAACCCAGCGCAACGGGCTCACGCCCTACGATATCTCTGCTTTGTTTGTGGACCGCGACGGCGCCATGTGGTTTGGCGTTATCGGGCACGGGCTGATGCGCTGGGTGGGACAGGGACATTGGGAGGCCTACACCGCCGCCGAAGGCTTGAGCGACGACGTGGTGTGGGCGTCGCTCCGCGATAAAACCGGGCGGCTGTGGGTTGGCACCGAGTCGGGTCTCGATTGGATTCCGGCCGGCGGCGACACCGCGCAGGCGTGGCAGCGCAACGGCATCTCTACGGCGCGCGCCGTCTCACTGGCGGAGAGCGACGACGGCAACGTCTGGATGGGCAGCGCCGCCGGAAGCCTGGTGAGAATCGACGAGAAAACGCTTGCAGGCAGGCAGTGGGCTGTCCCGGAGGTCTACCGCGTGTTGCGCGACAACGGCCACCACCTGTGGGTAGCCACCGGCGGCGGTTTGTACGCGGTGGACACGGGCGCCAAGGACCAGCCGCCGCTGCTGGTGAACGACCCCGCATTTGCGCGCATCACGCAACGGTTCACTGATCTGAGCCTGGACGATGCGGGCCGGTTGTGGGCCGCGTCGGACGGTGGCTTGTACTGCAAAGATGCAAAAGGCTGGAAGAGGATCGATCCCGGACTGCCCGGCGTCAATCCGTACCAACTGGCAGTCGACAGGAGAGGGGTGGTCTGGGCTACCGGCTCGTTTGCGGGCATCCTGCGCCTGCGCATTGAAAATGACCGGATCGTGGAGTCGCAGCATATTGTGCGGCCTCACCTGCTTTCAGACCAGGCGGTTGCGCTTCTGCTTGACCATCGTGGCTGGCTCTGGGTGGGACAGGATGCAGGACTGACGATCTTCGACGGCCGGAACTGGCGCAGTTTTACCCAGAACGACGGCCTGATCTGGAACGATACCGATGCTTACGCACTGGCCGAAGACCCGGATGGCAGCCTGTGGATCGGCACTTCAGGCGGTCTCTCTCACCTGATGCACCCCGGCGCTGCGCCGGCTTCCATCCTGCGGCCTCCGGCCATCTCGGAGATTGCCTTTGGTGGCCAGGCAGTCACCAGCCACGCGCGCATCCGGTGGAGCGCGGAACCGCTCACCGTCTCGCTATCGTCGATGAATTTCAGCGACGCCCACCGGATTCACTTCCGCTACCGACTGCTGGGGCTGGAATCGGAGTGGGTGGAAACAGCCGAGGAAACCCTGCGCTATCCACGCCTGGATCCGGGCAGCTACAGGTTCCAGGCCGAGGCGGTTGACGCCAGCGATGGCGCGGTATCACCCATCGCGGAGATCGATTTCCGCATCGCCCCGCGCTGGTGGCAGAGCGGATGGCTGATCCTGTTGGTGGCATTGCTGGCTTCGATTGCGGTGGTGCAGGTCTGGCGGTGGCGCATCCACATGCTGATGAACCAGAAACAGCACCTCGCACTCGCAGTCAAGCGGCGCACCGAGGACCTGGAACGCGAGAAAGCGGAGTTGTTGCGCGCACGCGAGCAGATGCGCCACTTCGCGGAACACGATGATCTGACCGGCCTGTGGAACCATCGCATCATCGTGGAGCGGCTGCGCATCGAGGTGCAGCGCTCGCGGCGCGAAAAGATTCCGCTCAGCGTGATCCTGATCGACCTGGACCACTTCAAGCAGATCAACGATACACTGGGACATCCCGCCGGCGACCTGGCGCTCAAAGAGATGGGAGCCATCCTGCTGCGGTCCGTGCGATCGTACGACTGGGTCGGGCGCTACGGCGGTGAGGAGTTCCTGCTGATTCTGCCCGGCTCGAACTTCTCAAGCGCACGGCTGCGCGCCGAGCAGTTGCGCGTATCGGTGGAATCGGCGCAGATCGCCCACGAGGGTAGGCACATCCAGATGACGGCGAGCTTCGGCGTAGCGTCGGGCTTCCCTATCGATTACGAGGAGCTCATCAAGGCCGCCGATGGCGCTCTTTACAAGGCCAAGAACAGCGGCCGGAACTGCTTGATTGCGACCGAGATTTAAGAACCTGTCCAAAAACTCATCCGGGCAAGGCAAGAGCCTTGAAAGGGCACGGCTAAAGCCATGCCCTTTCAAAACATCAAGTTTTTAAACAGGTTCTAAGGTGATTTAAGGCCGGCCGGGCGCTCAGCGCGCCAGGTGCAGAATCCCCAGCCAGTCGTACACCAGCGCAAGATAGGCCAGCGTGCCTGATGCGGCAAAGGCAAGCAGAAAGATTGCGGCGAGCCGCGCGAATCCGATCTGCGCAGGCTCCGGCGTGGAAGCAATGGACGATCTGGGAGCGGAAATGGATTCGATTCTGGGCACGACGATCAGCTCAGGCAACATCATGGAGTCCGCGTAGCGCGCGGGATTGATTTGAGTGGCAGCAGCCAGTTCGATGACCGGTACGGGCGCAGGAGCGGGCGGTGGCGCGGACTTGTAAGCAGGAGCCGCGGGCAAAGGTGCCGGCGGTGGCGCGGGCACGATTGTAAGAATGGTCTCGGCTGGCGGCAAAACCGGCTTCCACGTGGACGCGACGCCTGGGGCCGGTCTGCGCGCCGACGGCGTGGGCGTGGCCTGGGATATGGACTCAACTGTAGGCGAGACCGCGTTCTTTTTGGCGGCAACGCCTGAAGCCGGCTTGCGTAGTACCGGCTTTGCAACCGGATTCTCCTGGCGAGTGGGGTCTGCGATGTGCGGTGCGGGCGAAGATGCGCGCGCGGCGGCGTGAACGTCGGGCACGCGGATGCGCGCCAGTTGGATGCCGATATTGTCGTGGCCGCCAGCGGCGAGAGCCAGATCGAGCAGGGTCCTGGCCGCCGACTCCACATCGAGAGCGCGATCGGCAAGAACACGCTCGATCTCGCGGTCAGAAACGTAGCCCCAGAGCCCGTCAGAGCATAGCAGCAGCGTATCGCCCACTTCGAGCGGTACCTCGCGCATCTCGACCTGCACGCTGGGCTCATGGCCAAGGCAGCGCGTCAGCATTGACGCATCCGGATGGTTCTCCGCCTCCTGGGGCGTAATCCTGTCGCTGTCGAGCAGATCCTGTACCACGGAGTGGTCGCGCGTGAGCTGCGCGAGCTTCTGGTTGTGAACCAGGTAAGCGCGGCTGTCGCCCACATGGGCGATGATCGCCTGCACGGGTGCGTGCGCGCGATCGGGGTCCGTGCGCAACAGAGCGGCAATCATCGTGGTGCCCATGTGGTTGTTCGGAGAGTCCGGCTCTGCAGCCGCGGCGGCGATAGCGGCATTGGCGTGGCAGATAGCCTCTTCAACGGCAATCTCAGGCGGGAAGAAAGTGGGCATTCCCCTGACGCACGAAGAGACCGTGTCCACCGCCATCTGCGAGGCCACGCCGCCGCCAGGGTAGCCGCCAATTCCATCGGCGACGATCAGGAGATCGCCGAGAGACGTGCTCACATGCAGCGCTCGATCCTGGTTTTCCTCGCGTACCTTGCCGCAGTCGCACTGGCCCGCGATGGAAATCGCGACCGCGTCCGGAATTGACACCACACTCATAAACGAACCTAGCGATATCTATGGTTTGCTGCTATGACCTCATCACTATGCAGGGAAAACCGCTTCAGCTCCTGCGGCCGATCTAAACAAGATTTTTACGGTTCCGGCCCATCGTGGAAGAGACACGAAAAGATCGGCAGGATTCTCAAACTCTAGCACGGAACTCACGGCCGCGGGAGGGGGTGAAGCACTGTAAACAACTGAAAATATGGTAACTATCCAACGTGACAGACCCTTTAGTTACCACTTTGCCGCGATCTGCGGGTAACCAGGGTAATTCGATTTCGAAAAGAGGCAAAAGATCGCTCCTGATAAGAGCACAGTTGCAAAGTTTTGCACTGGGGTGCAGCCACAAGAAGAGCGTGAAAATTCACTTCAGATGCGGCCGGCTGCGCGCAGGTCGCGAATCTCGTCGTCGGCAAAGACGCGCGAGCGGATGAGGAAGCGCATGCCCTCGGCGTTGTCCAGCGAGAACTGGCCGCCGCGGCCAGGCACCACGTCGAGAATGAGCTGCGTGTGCTTCCAGTACTCGAACTGGCTGCGGCTCATGTAGAAAGGCTCGCCATCCACTTCGCCCAGTTGCACGTCGGAGTCGCCCACCAGGAACTCGCCGCGCGGATAGCACATGGGCGAGCTGCCGTCGCAGCATCCGCCGGACTGGTGAAACATCAGCGGTCCGTGCTTCTGGCGCAGCACACGGATCAGGTGAATGGCGAGATCGGTTGCGAGGACCTGTTGTGGAAGATCGGCCATGGAAATCTCGGTTGAGTCGGATTCCGTGGTGCCCCATCCTTTCGCCCAAAGACGGCGAAAGGATGGGGCACCCGTATTCGCGCTAAAACGCGCGTTGGTTTAGAAGAAGCCCAGCTTCTTGGGGTTGTAGCTCACCAGCATGTTCTTGGTCTGCTGATAGTGGTCGAGCATCATGCTGTGCGTCTCGCGGCCGATGCCGGACTGCTTGTAGCCACCAAAGGCGGCGTGCGCGGGATAGGCGTGATAGCAGTTCACCCACACGCGTCCAGCCTGGATGCCGCGGCCAAAGCGATAGCAGCGGTCGGCGTCGCGGCTCCAGACGCCTGCGCCAAGGCCGTAGAGCGTATCGTTGGCGATGGCCAGCGCATCCTCTTCGTTCTTGAACGTAGTGACGGAGACGACGGGACCGAAGATCTCTTCCTGGAAGATGCGCATGCGGTTGTGACCGCGGAAGACGGTTGGCTTCACATAGTAGCCCTCTTCTAACTCGCCGCCCAGATGCGCCCGCTCGCCGCCGATCAGCAGCTCTGCACCTTCCTGCGTGCCGATGTCGATGTAGCTGAGAATCTTTTCGAGCTGCTCGGTGGACACCTGCGCGCCAATCATCGTAGAAGGCTCGAGCGGATTAGCCTGCTTGATGGCCGCCACACGCTTCAAAGCGCGCTCCATGAATTTGTCGTAGATGCTTTCCTGGATGAGCGCGCGGCTGGGGCAGGTACACACTTCGCCCTGGTTGAGCGCGAACATGGCGAAGCCTTCGAGGGCCTTGTCAAAGAAGTCGTCATCTTCGCGCAGCACATCATCGAAGAAGATGTTCGGCGACTTGCCGCCCAGCTCAAGCGTGACCGGAATCAGGTTCTGGCTGGCGTATTGCATGATGAGCCTGCCGGTGGTGGTCTCGCCGGTGAAGGCGATCTTGGCCACGCGTGAGCTTGAGGCCAGCGGCTTGCCCGCTTCGAGGCCGAAACCGTTCACAATATTCAGCACGCCCGGAGGCAGCAGATCGCCCACCAGCTCAGCCCATACCAGGATGCTGGCCGGCGTCTGCTCGGCGGGCTTGAGGACTACGCAGTTGCCTGCGGCCAGGGCGGGCGCCAGCTTCCACGCGGCCATCAGCAGCGGGAAGTTCCAGGGAATGATCTGGCCCACCACACCGAGCGGCTCATGGAAGTGATACGCGACCGTGTCGTGATCGATCTCGGAGATGGTTCCCTCCTGCGCGCGGATGCAGCCGGCAAAGTAGCGATAGTGATCGATGGCCAGTGGCAGGTCGGCGGCCGTGGTCTCGCGGATGGGCTTGCCGTTGTCCCAGGTCTCAGCCAGGGCCAGGATGTCGAGGTTCTCTTCCATGCGCTGCGCAATCTGGTTCAGGATGATGGCGCGGTGCGTGGTGCTGGTGTGACCCCAGGATTCGCGCGCGGCATGCGCGGCGTCGAGCGCGCGTTCAATGTCCTGCGCGTTGGAGCGCGGCACCTCGCAAAATGTCTTGCCCGTTACAGGCGTGACGTTCTCGAAGTACTGTCCGGACGCGGGCTCGACCCACCTGCCGCCAATGTAGTTGCCGTAGCGTGGGCGAAAGCTCACGCGATCGCTGAGCTTACCCGGATGCGTTGCTGTCAATGTCGCCATGGTGAACTCCTCCTTCGGTGTTCCGCTTGCTTTGCGCCATGCGTAGCCGGCAAGGGAAAAGCAGCGGTGAACCGTGGGAGGCCACCGCAGCGAAAGCATGATACACCCGGCGCGACACGCCTGGCAGCCGGCGCCTCAAAAAGCCCAGGACTGCGCGAGAAGAAAATGAACCAGAGACGGCAATCGGTTTTGAAAAGGCACGACTTCAAGCCTGCCCTGAGCTTGAAGTCGTGCCCTTTCAAAACGGCGACTGAATCAGAGCTTCTTAAAGACATTCCAGCAAGGCGCGCGGGATCGCCATCGATACGCCGGGGCTGCTGCTCGACGATCCGCATGAAACGATAAAGATGCTGCGCAGGCAAGTCACTTTCTGCGCAGCATTCTCTCTGCCGCTCAGAACCGCTTGAGGAATGCGATCAAGGCGCGCTTGTCGTCATCGCTCAGACCCGGCTCGCCGCCGGCAAATTCGCTCGTGCCGAAGTAGTGGCCGCGGTTCACGATCAGGTCAGGGCATTTGCTCAGGCTCAGCATCTGCTCTGCAACATTTGAGAAGACCTGGCGCGCCTGCTCGTCTGTGGCTCCCGGCGGCAGCTTCGCCAGGTCGGCGCTGATCTTCACCACCAGGTCGAGCAACTGCTTGTCGTGCGCAAGCCTGGCCGCAGGATCCGTGCTCTCGCCGAGCGGGTCGATGTTGGTGAGCAAGCCGACCGGCGTGCCTTTCGGAATCGGTCCGATCTGGATCATCTTGTCCTTGTCGTCGATCAGCCAAGGGAAGAAGCGCGCAATGCCGCGCAGGCTCTGCAGCGCGTCAGGCAGGTAGCCGTAGGAGATGCGCAGATAGCTGGTCTGCGTGGTGCGGTCGATCTTGCCGGGAATCTTGTCACCCAGCACCTCGTCCTTGTCGCGTTTCTCGGGCCACAGCATCTGCTCGATCGAGTCCTGGAACGAATCGAGCCTTCCCTGCACCGACGGATCGGGATTGAACTTGCCCACGCTGTTGTTGAGCAGGAACGGCGCCGTGGACCACAGGCTCACCAGCGACGGCGGACGCGTATAGCCGCGGCCACCGGCAGGCATCACATACTGTTTCGGCTCTCCGGTAAACGGATCGTACCAGGTGATGGTTCCCACGGATGGCAGATCTTTGTACGACTGCGAAGAGAAGTTGTCCCAGATGTTGTCTGCGATTGCGTTGGTGGCCAGCGGACTGCAGGCATTTGTCTGCAGCAGCGTGACCGGCACGCGCAGCTCGGTCGATAAATAATTGTGGTCGAGGAAGTCCGGCGCTGCAACGATCTTTGTCATCTTCTGCTTGAAGTCGTCGGTCTGCGTCCACGCCCAGTACCGATTCCAGCAGCTCAGGTAGTTCTTGCCCGCGCAGCCGCCGCCGTTCTCCATGCCGATAGACTGGAGATCGGCGGGCGGATCGGGCAGCTTGCTCGAGTGGCAACGCGCGCAGCGCTCGGCAAAGACCTGCTTGCCACGCGGCACCAGGTTCTCGTCTTTCTTGAGGATCGCCGCGCCTCCGGGCGCATCGGCCAGATGATGCGGTCCGCTGGCGGCTATCAGGAACAGCGCCATATCCGGCGTCTGGTTCTCGGTAGCCGCGAAGTACGCAGAGTTCTTGCGCGCGACGGCGATCGGAATCGGGCTCACTTTCTTTCCGCCCACCAGCGCGTTGAAGTGGAGCAGCCATTCCTCGCTGAAGGTGCCGATGTTGAGGAAGACGCGATTCAGTGCGCCCAGCACGCCCACCGAGTCCGCGCCGTCCTTGAGCACGCGCGGCGTGTAGACGGTGCCCGGCGGCGTGAAGTACCGGGTCAGCGGACCGCTGCTCACATAATCGTTGAGCTGCCTGTTGTCGCGCTGTGGTCCTTCGAGCGATTCCTTGCCCCAGCGCAGCGCGTTGTCCAGCCGCTCCTGCAGCAGATACACCGCATTCATCGTGCGCGGGTTGTTGATGTTGTCGGTGGAGATGAACGATGTGTCGAGCGAGCCGGGACGCGAGGTGTGGAACAACTGCCAGACGAAGTTCGACTGATCGCCCTCCCAGTAGAAGATGCGATCGATCCAGAAATATTGCGCGCCGACTTCAGAGCTGAGATTCTCCCACTTGGGATTGTCGGGATCAGCGGGCGGCTTCACCGGGTTCGGCCCGATATGGCAAAAGCCGCACGACATGCCTACGCGATAGGGGCGGATGAGTTTCTTGTCGTTGTAATACGAAGGATCGGTGTAATAGCGCACCGGGTCCCAGCGCCTGGCAGCCGCGCTGTTGAATGCGGGATTGGGAAACAGGCGCAGCCCGACGATGCCCGTCTCATAGCCGTAATACGAGCCGACTGGAAATGGCTTGCCATCCACGATGGTTCCGCGCGAGCCGATCTTCACACCCGGATACTTCTGCTCGTTCTCGAAGGGATCGGGCTGGCAGTCCGGGCGGCGCTTATCGAGCCACAGTCCCCAGCGGTCGGGATCGGGGCCGGTGGCTTTTTCAAAGCACGGATCGTTGATCAATCCCAGATACTCCCAGCGATGGTCGCGGCTGAAATTCGGATCGATCTTGAGCAACGCGGGATGGTCGGAGAGCACTTTGAGGAAGTCCAGCGCGCCGGCGCTGCGGTAGACGAGCGTGTCCCACAACTTGTCGTTGCCACCCGACCACACGATCCATGTATCGCGCCCTTTAATCAGCGCTTTCTTGTCTTGGGGCGGCGCGGCGGCGGTGAGATCGATGCCGCCATCCATGTCGTGGAAGTAGTCTTCATCGGCGGCGGGAAACGTTGACGCATCCCGGCCGGCAAGCAACGCCTCGTCTTTCACGTGGCCCGGCTTGGGCTGTTTGAGCCACCAGATTCCGTAGGCCGCAAAGCAGGCTGCAACCAACAGGACAACGACTAGCAGAGATTTTGCGAGAAAACGAGTGAGCTTTCCAGCCACGGAAGTACCCTCCACTGCATGATTGCGGCGTTTAAGCGCCGCCGGTCTTGCTTAAATATCTCAGGGCCCTGATGCCCGGCATGAAAAAATACGCTCCGCCGCGCACGGTGACAAATTGAGGCATCTCCACCAGGCGCTTGCGCGCCTTGCCATCCTGCGGAATGGAGAACGCGTTGGTGAAAGGACAGCCCTTTACCGGCTCGCGGTTGCCGAGCAGCGGATCGCTCTCTTCGGTGAGGCCGTCGAATTTCGTCCGCGCCATCCATGCATTCTGCACGAATTCGAATTGGCGCTCGATATTGGCGTTGAGCGCGATGAAGTGCAGCCCGCGCCCGGGATCGTTGGAAGGCGCGGGCTGAACGGCTTCCCCCGGCGAGAGTGCCGGCCCATACTCGCGGCCGCGGCGCAGAATGCGATGGAAGCGCACCGAAGCAACGAGATCGTCGTGCAGGTTGGCCTCGCCAAAGCCGAGCAGGTGAAATGCCTGCGCCAGTAATCCCTTCGGATGGCCGGGCAGATCGACCGTGCGCGGATTGCCGCGGCGAATGTGCGCGCCAATCGGACAACTCGCGCCATCGGGATCGGACTCGTAGGTGAACTGGTTAAGCTGTACATCCTTCCGGCGCCTGGCTGCGCTTCCCGCATCGCCAACGCCGGGAACGGGCGACTGGCTGAGCGGGACCAGCGGCGCACCATCCTCAAGCCTGCGTCCGACCATGCTCTCCGCAAGGCCGTAACCGGTTTCATGCAGGGACTTCGTGGCTTCATCCACGTACTGCCAGAAGGCGCGCACATCCTGCTCAAGCTGGCGAATGACAACGTAGGTTCCGTTTTTGCCCAGGTCCTTCTTCGCAGGCTGGTCTTCGGCTTGCGGCAGCTCGTCGCTGCCCGCTTCGCCGGCGTCGAGCAGCGGCCGCTCTGTGTAGCGGCTGTATTCGTTGGGATAGCCGAGCAGGAATTCACCGAGACAAACCACGTTGCCGTAAGCAAGCTGATTGCCGTTGACGCTCACCGTGCGCGCGCGGCTCCAGTCAAGCTGCGGCTGGCTGACGCCATCGATGAAGCCGAAGTGCTCGCGCCCGCCCAGATCGGAGGTGTCCAGCCGTCCGATCTCTTCAAACGCACCCTGAAACAGGGGTGTTGCCACTGATTGCTGCCAGGTATCCAGTTGCCCATCCTCTGCAAATAGCATGACCACCACATGCGGAATCTTGCCTTCTCCGCCCCACCGCCACGCGGAGGGCGAGTTCGCGCCCGTGTCGCCCAGACGGCGCGAGCGGTTGGCGTCTCCGGCCATTCCTGAAAGAAACTCGGCGGAAAATCCGGCGATGACGTGCTGTGGGATGCGCAGCGCTTCAAGCCCCTGGTGCGTGAATGCAATCTGCAACGCGGTAGAAGGCACGGGGCTGCGGTCGGCTGCCGTGGTGACTGGCGCCTGATCTAGCCATGCGCGCGCAGCGGCGGGATTGCGGACGCGCAGCAGCAGGTACGCGGCCTCGTTCATATGGGCAAAGCCGAAGCGCACCAGCCCCTGCACATCCGAGTAATCCACCGCTGCAGACATCCACTGCTCCTCTAAAACAACGCCACCCATTGCCGCAAATCCGCATCCGGCAATGAAGACTTTTCAATTCCCTCGCGAATGAGGGTGTTACGCTTGAGATCGAACGCCGTCAGCCCGGGATATGCCTTGTACCAGACCTGCGTGGGCAGCTCGTGCCGGCGAAGAAAATTCTTGAACTTCTGCTCGTCCTTTGCACCGTCGAGGATGAGCCAGCGCGATGACGGATAGCCGACCCCGTTGCTGAATACCAGGTTCAATCCCCAGCCAACTTTATTGATGAAATCGTCCATGTAGGTTTCCAGGGCGCCGTCGTAGTTGCTGGCGAACAGTAGCCGCCTTCGGCCATTGATAAAGACCCAGCGCGCAAAGTGAATGGTGCCTACGCGCGCGAGCTGGCCGCGCGTATAAATGTGACGCGTGGTCCAGTTCAACGCCCACAGCAGGAATGCAAGCGTCCAGCGGCGGAACAGCCCGGGCTTGAGGCTGCCCATGGCCGTGAACTGGTTGGTCACGTCGTAGTCTTCGATAGTGGCCAGCTCCTCTGCGTAACTCGCCTTCACGCGCGGCGCAATCTCAGGATCAGTTTTCTCGCGGCTGCGAAGCTGAATGGCGAAGATGGGCAGATACAGGATGAGTAGCGGCGCGAGCAAAAGCAGCAACAGCGGCACGCCGACGAGATGGAGCAGATTGTGCAGGCGCCAGCCCAGCGGAGTGGGCGGCTGCGGAGTCACGGCAAGCCGGCCGGCACGAATCTCGCCTAGCATGAACTCACGCAACGCCGCATGGGTTTCCTTCAGGCCCATGGCGGCAAAGAGCGAGGCATGGCTCTGCAAATGGTCTTCAAGCGCGAGCCGCAGCGCATCTTCTTCGCGAACCTGGCTCACGGTGCGGCCCAGCCAGTTGATGTAGTTCGTCGCCGGCGGCGTTTCGTGCTTCTTCATCCACTGTGCAATGTCTGTGCCGGCTGTGAATCCGTGGCAGCAGGAAAAGATGCGCTCCAGGCCTTTGCCGGCGCGCACGGCCAGATCAGCGCGAAACGCGTCCGCTGACCCGTCGAAGTCCGCTAGAAACGCGAGTATCAGCGGATAGTTGGGTGCGGAGCCTCCATAGGCGAGGTGCAGGTCGCTGACCGTCTGGTCTTCAAGAATGACCAGCCGGGCAACGTGAAGCTGCGCGAACTGCTCGAAAGGAAGGATGTCGTTGGCTGGATTGACGCGGCCCGGCGCCTCGTTCATAGACGCGAGCAGAGCGCGTAACTCCGCCTCGCGCTCCGCGCGGAGCGGTGCCGCGACCAGCAGGTTGGATTGCGGCATCATGGGGACGCGATCCATTTCTATCCCGTCCCTGTTTGCGCCGGGAGCGGGGAAAGCGGCAGGCATTGCCTCAAACGAGGGGCCCGGTTCTCGCTGCGCATGCCGCAGTCTTATGAGTTTAGTGTGCTGATTGCGTTTTCCGTTTCGTGCGCTGCGTTCAAGACTGCGCCGGAGCGGCGGCTGCGCCGAACTGGAGACAAAAGTGAATGAGCGGCTTGCCGCTCCAATAGACGCGCCCCAGGTAAAAATCGGACGCAATCAGCCGGATTTCGTCGCGAATCCACTGCGCAACTTCAGAGGTCTTTGAGTAGTCGAGGACGATGCACTCCTTATTGTCGAGCAGGCTCGGGCCCTTGTATACCTCGGCGACGATGGCGCTGATGCCGAAGGGCAGAATGCGATTGCGCAGCACTCCGTGCGCGCCGTCAAAGGTCTTGCCCTGCCAGACAAACAGGCTGATGATCTCGGCAATCTCAGGACTGAACACGGTGCCTGACGCAACGATTGCCGTGCCTTTGGCCGGACCGTTGGGGATGTCGCCTGCCGGGCTTGCAGAAAAGAGTGAATCCAGGTCAGCAGAGGACATCTGGAGCAATTGGGGGACATCGTAAGCCATTTCGCGTAGCTCCTTGCCGAAATGATGCGGAGATGACCGGCTTATCCGCTATGAAGCTGGTGGGCAATTATTGAATTGCATCGAATTGATTGTCAATGACTTTTTCCGCTGCGGCAGTCGCCGGACACATCGCAGCGCTCAGGATTCCGCCAGGATCCGGTCGGCTGCCTTTTCGGCAGCGGTATAAATGGCGCTGACGATAAATGTTCCGGGAATGCGCGGGAAGATGGATGCATCCACAACGCGCAGGCCGGTTGTGCCGTGCACCTTGAAGTCACTGGTCAGCACGCCGTTGTTCTCGCGCGGGCCAATGGCGCAGGTGCACGACGCATGATGGCCCCACGCGTTGTTGCGGACAAACGCGCGCAAATCCTCGTCGCTCTCCACCGACTCGCCGGGAACCTCTTCTGTCGCATGCCCGCTGGCGCGAAGACGAGCAGTGAGCTTGCGGATGAAACGGATGCCGTCTACCACTGCGTCGAGGTCTTTTTCGGCGCCCTCTGCAAAGTAACGGAAGTCGATGCGTGGCATGTCACGCGGATCGGCAGAGCGGAGCGTCACTTCTCCGGCGCGATTGCGCGTATGCGCCTTGAGCACCACCCAGGTAAGGTAATTGAGTTTCTCGCGGAGTACGCGCGAGTAGTCGGGATAGTATCCCTGAAAATCCGTGAGCAGCCCCATGCAAAACAGGTCAGGCGGCCCGGCGGCAACGGGTGAGCGGCGAAAGACCGCAAGCACTGCGCCGTTGGTCGTGTAGACTCCGCTGCGGCTGCGCTCCCACTGCGCAAATTGCGGATCGCCAGGCGCAAAGCGAACGTCTTTGAAAACGTCCCACTCCGGAAAGTTCATGCGATGAACCACGCCGATTTCGTAACGGTCCTGCAGGTTTTGTCCCACTCCCGGCAGATCGACGCGCACCGAGATGCCAAACCGCTCCAGCACAGCGCGCGGGCCGAGGCCCGAAAGCATGAGCAATTGCGGCGTGTTGAAAGCGCCGCCGGCTAGAATCACTTCTTTCTTTGCCTGCACTACGCGCCGTTCGCCCGCCTGCTCAGCCGGCCGCCAGCTTGCACGATAGAGTCGTTCGCCATCCATCCATTCCACGCCGGTTGCGCGATTGCTTTCATCGAGCAGCACGCGCGTCACAAGTGCATTGAGCTGCAGTTTCAGGTTTGGATGCCTGCGCGCAGTCTCCAGGATCCGCTCCCTGGTTCCCTTCCGTGCGTGCTTCCGGGTGGTGAGCGGGGTATAGCAAACGCCCTCAAGATGCCCGGTCTCCCGGCGCCAGTCGTTGGGATCGGCCCAGCTCTGGAGCAGCCCCAGCACGCTGCGCACGATATTCCGCGAGAGCTGCAGAGCCGTATTGGCGTCGCTCACGATCATGTCGGAAAGATTGACTTCCTCGATGGCGGCCTTCGGGATGGCCTTCTCCGTGTGCAGCCAGCCCTTCCAGCCATGGCGCGAGGGATTGATGCCGAGCCACGACAACCACCGCAGCAGCGGCCGGTAGCGACAGTTCTCCAGGCGTTCAAAGTAGCGGCGCATGCGCTTGGGATTCCAGCTCGCGTCGCCGGTCAGTTCTTCAATGTGCTTCCAGTCGGAGCTTTCCGGATAAATCAGAACGTGCGCGTTGTGGGCCGTGCATCCGCCCAGCGTTCCGGCACGGGGATAGAGGACGCCGTCCACCCTTTTGCCGTCCCACCACTCCCGGTACTTCCAGTCGCGCTTCTGCGCGGCGTCATCGGAGTAGTGGCGCACAAAGTAGTCCCATCGCATTGCTTCGTTTTCGGAAGCGAAGGCGTGAAAGGCAGGCACATCGTAGTCGACCGGCAGCCGGTTGCCGCTGGGATCAATGGGATCGCCACCGGCCAGTTTGCGGGGATCGCCGCCGGCCTCGAGCAACAGCACTGACCGGCCGGCTTCGGCCAGGCGCGCCGCTACCGTGCCGCCGCCAGCGCCCGAGCCCACAACAATATATTCGTACTCCGCGTTTTCCAGACTCATTCCACCGCCCGCCATCCCCGCAATACACCACCGGCCCTGCTGTCGCAGATCCTGCGCTCCGATTCTACCTGCACCGCGCGGACCACACAGCGAAAAAATAGCCGCATACAGCGGCGGCTGCGTTGTGGTATCTTCTGAAGCTCAGGAGCATCCACAACGGTTTTGAACCACAGGCCCGCATCCGCGCCGCGCGCCATGGCTTGTTTTTCTGCGTTGTCTCTGGGTCAAGCGGCAAAAGCAGCATATGCTTTCAGTCGCGTCCAGCGCGATGACTGAGCTGTAGCTCACAAAGCGCATCTTTGCCTGTCCCTGGAGGTTACCGTGGCGACCCAAGAGCAAGCGAACGCCGCCCCTGGCTACGGCCTTCCGCCAGCCAACA
>JASHPJ010000015.1 GCA_030038195.1 Acidobacteriaceae bacterium | reverse complement strand
GCCGGGTGCTTGAGGACGCAATTCGTGCGCGCGCCTTTCCCGGCTGCGCCTTCGGAGTTCTCGCCGGCGGACGGCTGTTTCAGGGAGCGATGGGCCGGTTCACATACGAGCCCGACTCGCGGGCCGTGGTTGCCGGAACGGTCTTCGACGTGGCCAGCCTGACCAAGGTGGTGGCGACCACGGCCGCGGCCATGCTGCTCGACCAGCGGGGACAGCTCGACGTGAACACGCCGCTCGGTGACCTGCTGCCCGGATTCGTGATTGGCCGTGAGCGCGGCGACCCGGCGCGGCGCGTCACGCTGCAGCATCTTCTGGCGCACAGCTCGGGACTACCGGGTTACGTGGAGTTCTTCCGTTCGGCCGCCACGCCGTACTCGCTTTTTCGCGCCTGCCTGGAGCTGCGGCTGGAGGCCGAGCCGGGCGTGCGAGTGGAGTACTCCGATCCCGGCTTCATCCTGCTGGGCAAGGCGTTTGAAGTTCTTACCGGAGAATATCTGGCCGGCTGGGTGAAGCGCGAGGTTTTTACGCCGCTGCACATGACGGCCAGCGAATTCTGTCCCGCGCCGGAGCGCCGCGTGGCGATTCCGCCTACTGAGGAAGACGGTACGTTCCGGCATCGGCGCATCCAGGGCGAAGTGCAGGACGAAAACGCGTGGGTGCTGAAGGGCGCGGCCGGTCATGCCGGGCTGTTCTCCAATGTTCCGGATCTGTTGAGATTCGCCGCTGCCATTCTGCAAGGTGGAATGGCCGGCGAGGCCGATTCGGCTGCAGTGCGCCTATTGGACCGGGCGACGGTGGAGCGGTTTGCGCAGCGGCAGGGGCCGGACGGCAGCTCGCGCGCGCTGGGATGGGATACGCCGTCGGAGAAGTCGTCTTCCGGCCGGCATTTTTCGCAGCACTCGATCGGGCACCTCGGCTATAGCGGATGCTCGTTGTGGATCGACCTGGACGCCGAGGTAGCGGTAGCGCTGCTCACCAACCGGACATGGTCGGACAGAAAGAGCCAGTTGATTCGCGAGGTCCGGCCGGCCTTTCATGATGCCGTGCGCGCGGCGATTTAAACTATTACCGCCGGATGTTTCTTTGGACTGCTTCTGATGCCAATAATTGTCCTGGGCTTGCGCCTTTTCCGGTTACAATGAAAAATTGGGGACTGACGCGATGCTGACCAGTACGATGATTCAAGAGACGACCGGTAGTCATAGAAATGGCGCCGGACCAGACTCAACCTCACTGCTCGAACACCTTATCACAGAAAGCCCGAATGAGGCGTCACAGGGCTTCGATACCAAGTCCGCACTGGAAATTGCCCGGGTCATCAACCACGAAGACGCCAAGATCGCGGGAGCGGTCAAGAAGGCGATTCCAGAGATTGCCCAGGTCATCGACCAGGTGGCGCGCAGTCTGCGGGATGGCGGACGACTTATTTATGTGGGAGCCGGATCGAGCGGGCGGATTGCCGCGCTGGATGCTTCCGAATGCCCTCCGACTTACTCGACGGCGCCGGGCCAGGTGCAGTACATCATGGCCGGCGGACCGAAGGCGCTGGCATCGGCGGTCGAGGTCAACGAAGATTCTGAAGAGCTGGGCCAGCGGGATATCGCGCGGCGGCGTCCAACCCGGAAGGATGTGGTGATCGGCGTCTCGGCCTCGGGGCGCACTCCGTATGTGGTTGCCGCCGTGGCTTATGCCCGGGCGCGCGGCGCGCGGACGGCCGCGGTGACCTGTAACCATGGCAGCCCGCTGCAGGCTGCGGCGGATGTAGCGATCATCGCCGAGGTAGGTCCCGAGGTGATCTCCGGCTCGACGCGCATGAAGGCCGGCACCTCGCAGAAGATGATCCTGAACATGATCACCACCGGCGCGATGACCCGGCTGGGCTATGTGTACGAGAACCTGATGGTGAACGTGCACATGCAGAACTCGAAGCTGGTGGAGCGTGGCATCCGCATCCTGATGAGCGCCTGCAATATTGACCGCGCCACGGCGGTGGAGACGATCAAGTGCGCAGGGCGCAGCGTGCCGGTAGCGCTGGTGATGCTCAAGGCCAAGGTGGACAAGCCGGAAGCCGTTCGCCGGCTCGCCAAGTCCGAGGGCAATGTAAGATTGGCCATCGAAGACAACGTCCTGGAGCTTTAGTGCTTAGCCGACCCGGGCTGGCTTGCAGCGGCGCTTCCCTACCGTATGGCATGCGGCGTCTGGGCTTGGCTGCGGTTCTGGCTGGCTCTCTCTTCTTCGGTATTCTTACCGCGCGCTGCTCCGCAAAAACGCCGCGCCTCTTTCACGCCGGCGATTATGGCGCCGTGGGCGACGGCAAAACGCTGACGACCGCGGCCCTGCAAAGAGCGCTGGATGCGGCGGCCGATGCTGGCGGCGGCACGGTAGACCTGCAGCCGGGCGTCTACCTGACCGGCGCGCTCTTTCTCAAATCGCATACGCGCCTGGTGGTGGGCAAAGGAGTCACGCTGCTGGGCACCTCGCTCAAGAGCGGCTATCCGCTGGTGCAGACGCGCGCCGCGGGCATCGAGATGCCGTGGCCGGCGGCGCTGATCAATATAGATGGGCAGAGCGACGTTTCGATTGAAGGAGCGGGAACGATCGATGGAGACGGCAAGCCGTGGTGGGATGCGTTCTGGTCGCGGGTGCCCGACTACCAGATGCGCGGATTGCGCTGGGCCGTGGATTACGACGTGCAGCGGCCGGAGCTGATCCGGGTGTACAAGTCCGATGCGGTGCGGATCGGCGGCGGGCTGCTGCTGAAGCGGTCGGCCTTCTGGACGGTGCACATCTGCTACTCGACGAACGTGGCCGTCTCCGGGGTGACGATTCGCGACAACGACGGATCGAAAGACCTTGGCCCGAGCACGGACGGCGTGGATATCGACTCGTCGCGCCACGTGCTGGTGGAGGGCGTTGACATTGAGAACAACGACGACGGCATCTGCCTGAAGGCGGGGATGAACGCCGATGGACTGCGCGTGAACCGGCCCACGGAGGACGTGGAGATTCGCAACTCGATCATCCGCGCGGGGATTTCGGGGATTGCCTTTGGCAGCGACACGGCGGGCGGATTCCGCAACATCCGGATCCACGGCATCACGATTCTTTCCGGCGTGCGCTATGGGATTTACATGAAGGCCACGCACACGCGCGGAGGCTGGACGCAGGCCGTAAGCATCCGCAATGTGCGGATGAGCGGGGTCAAGACAGCCATCGAGATCGATCTCAATTACTTTCCGGCCTTCAGCACGCCGAAGATTCCCGCCGGGATTGAGCACAACCTGCCGCCGGGGCTTACGGCGATTCCCTCCTACTGGAGCATTCTGGCTGCGCCGGTCGATCCTGCGCGCGGAACGCCGCACTTCCGCGACGTGACTCTCGAAGACATCCGCGCCGAAGACGCGGGCACGGCGTTTGGAGTGAACGCCGCGCCGGATGCGCCGCTGGAGCATTTTGTGCTCCGCGACATCGACCTGCGCGCGCGGCATGCGGGCAGCATTGAGCACACGCTTGGCTGGCGGCTCAAGAACGTGCGGGTGAGCGCCACCGATGGAAGCGCGCTCAAGATGCAGGATATGCGGGAGACAACGGGAACGATCATACAGACGCATTGAGCGGCGCAGGAAATGCAGTCCCGGCGCCGCTTTGCCAATGGGCCGAAGCGGATTGGAAGACGGCTGCGTCTACTGGACGCAGCCGTCACGGCGAGCGCTTGCGCCGCGGTCCGGCTGGCGCACGGAATAGGAGAGTGCAAGCCGACTTTAGTAGACTCAACGGCAGCATGGTTGACTTTTCCAGCATTCATCGCCGGCTTGTGCTTGCCCTCGCCGTCGCTTCCCTGGCCTCATGCGCCGCCGCGCAGGGCACGCATCTCTGGACGCAGTCGCAGCTCGAAGACTTTGAAAAAGGCACGCCGCAGGGAGTGGCGCTCACCAGCGACGGGCATCTGCTGGAGGGTCCGGGGCTGAAAGAAGTGCTTACCACGCCGTCCACGTTTGTGTGGTCGGTGACGGCGGACAAAAACGGCGTTGCCTACCTGGGCACCGGCTCGCCGGCGACCGTGCTGCGCGTAGGCAGCGACGGCAAGCCGTTCACGCTGTTCGAATCGCGCGATGTGAGCGTGCAGGTGGTGCGGCTGGGGCCCGATGGCGCGCTCTACGCAGCCACCATGCCCAGCGGCAAGGTGTATAAACTCAAGCCCGGCGCGGATGCCAAGCAGGACGATGCAAGCGCGCCGGTGGTCTTCGACCCTGCGCAAGTGAGCGGCGCAAAGGCGGATACGGAAAAGCCTGCAGCCAAGTCGCGCTACGTGTGGGATCTCACGTTCGATTCCGCGGGCAGGCTGTACATTGCCACCGGCGATCCGGGCGCGGTGTACCGCGTGGACGTATCCAAACCCGGCGCGGCGCCGGAGCTTTTTTTCAAGAGCGATGAGGCACACATTCGCGCGCTGGCCTGGGATGCAAAGGGCAACCTGATTGCGGGCTCGGATGGCTCGGGGCTGGTGTATCGCATCGATCCGCAGGGCAAGGGCTATGTGCTCTTCGAGGCGCCGCGGCGCGAGATCACCTCGGTCGCCGTGGCTGCCAGCGGCACCATCTACGCGGCCTGCGTGGGTGACAAGAGCCACAACCCGCTGCCGCCACTGCCGGTGCAGGGCGTGGGCTCGGTGACGATAACGATTATGCAGCCGACGTCTGTGCAGGCAGTGAACCAGAGCACGGCCGTGCCGGAAGGAACCGAAATCTATGCGCTGGCCGATGGGCAGGCGCCGCGCAAATTGTGGACCAGTAAAGACGACATCGTCTATGCGCTCGAGAGCCGAGCGGACGGGCTGCTGGCTTTCACCGGCAATCGCGGACGCATCTACCGCATCCAGGACGACGGCAGCTATGCAGACATTGGCCACCTGAACGCACAGCAGGGACTGAGCTATGCCGCGACCGGCGACGGATTGCTGATCGGGACGGGCAATACCGGCAAGCTGATCCGGCTGGGCGCGGCGGAGCAGCATGAATATGCGAGCGACGTGCTTGATGCTGGTGCGATGGCGCAGTTCGGACGCATCGAAGTTGAGCCGGGCTCGCAGGACTACGAGATTCTTACCCGCACCGGCAACGTGGAGCAACCGGTGCGCGGATGGAGCGGTTGGAAGCCGCTGAAAGACGGTTCGGTTGCCTCGCCGCCGGGCCGCTTTCTGCAGTGGAAGGCGGTCCTGCATCCGCACGGCAGCGTGGGCGGCGTAAGCGTGAATTATCTGCCGGTGAACGCTGCGCCGGTGGTAGACGAGATTGTGGTGGTGACTGGCGCACGGCTCAATCCGCAGGGCTCGGCCGGCCAGTCGCAGACGGTAAGCATCTCATTTCCCTCCTCCGGACAGGGAGTAGTGAGCTTCGATGCCAACAGCAGCAGCACGCCTCTGCAGGCCACCAAGGACCGCACGGCGATTACGGTTCGCTGGGCCGCGCACGACGACAACGGCGACGACCTGGCCTACTCGCTTTACCTGCGCGGTGACGGCGAGACAGTGTGGCGGCTGCTCAAGGACAAGATCACTGAGAAGGCGTACAGTTTTGACGCCACGCTGGTGCCCGACGGCGGCTACCAGGTGAAGGTTGTGGCTTCCGATGCGCCGTCGCACACACCGGGCAGCGCGCTTACGGGAGAAAAAGTAAGCGACCGCTTTGTGGTAGACACCACGCCGCCGGAGATTCACGATCTCAAGGCGATCAAGATGATCACGTGCGGAGGGGCTCCGTGCACAAGCGGATTTGCGCTCATGTTCGATGCGCAGGATGAGACGTCGCCCATCGCGCATGCCGAGTATTCGCTGGATGCCGGGCCATGGCAGTATATCGAGCCCGTTGGACATATCTCCGACTCGAAGAACGAACATTATTCGGTGGAGATACCGGGAGCGGACTGGAAGAACGAACACCTGGTTACCGTCCGCGCCTATGACCGCTACGACAACGTGGGCGTGGCCAAGACGGTGATTCCGGCGCAGGACAAATAGATGCGATTCGAGCTCTACGTTGCGGCGCGGTACCTCAGGGCCAAGCGGCGGCAGGCCGTGGTGGGCGTGGTGACGGCCATCTCGGTTGCAGGCGTTACGGCGGGAGTGGCGGCGTTGATCATCGCGCTGGCCATCACCAACGGCATGCGCCGCGACCTGCAGGACAAGCTCGTCGATTCGAGCGCGCATGTGCAGTTGATGGCGACGGAGGGGGAAGGCATTCGCGACTGGCGGCCGCTGCTGGAACGCGTAAGCAAGGTGCCGCATGTGCTGGCGGTCTCGCCGGGCTTGTGGGAGCAGGTGCTGGTGGCGCACGGCGGCGCGCGAGCCCAGGGCGCATTGATTGAAGGCATCCTGCCGGACGCGGAGATGAAGGTAAGCCACCTGCTGGACAAGGCGACGCCGGGCGCGGTGCAGTCGCTTGAACCAGTGTTGTCAGACGAGCATGGAGCGTTGCCGCCGATTGTGCTGGGCAGCGATCTGGCCGAGACAATCGGCGCCAGCGTCGGCGACTCCGTCATGCTGGTGAGCCCGCAGGGCGAGCTCACGCCCATGGGCATCATTCCCAAATATGTGCAGTTCCGACTGACGGGAACGTATCACACGGACTTTTACCAGTACGACTCGGGTATGGGCTTTCTGCGCCTGGCCGATGCACAGCGGCTCTTCGACGAGCCGGACCTGCTTTCGGTGATCGGCTTCCGCGTGGACGATCCCAACCGCGCGCCGGAGATTGCAAAGGTAATTGAGCTGACGGCCGGCAAAGGTTTCATGACCACCAACTGGACCGACACCAACCGCGAGCTCTTTCACGCGCTGCGGCTGGAGCAGGTGGTCACGTTCATCGTAATCGCGCTCATCGTGATTGTCGCCGCGCTGAATATCCTGATCGCGCTCACCATGATGGTGATGGAAAAGACCCGCGACATTGCGGTGATGATGAGCTTTGGTGTGGAGCCGGGGCAGGTGCGGCGCATCTTCATGCTGCAAGGGTTGCTGATCAGCGTGATCGGGACAGTGTTGGGGCTTGCGCTGGGCTATTTTGCGTCGTGGGCCGGCGGCTACTACCATATTCCGCTCTCGCCAGATGTGTATTCCATCGACACGCTGCCCTTTGCGCCGCGCCTGCTGGATGGAGTGATCGTGTCGGTGGTGTCGATCGGCATTTCGCTGCTGGCGACGCTGTATCCGTCGTCTTCTGCGGCGGGCGTGCTGCCAGCCGAGGCGCTGCGGTACGAGTGACACGCTGTCTGTGCGAAAGCCCATTTGCTTTCCAGCCTTTTGCGGCGCAAAGCCTTTCCCGCTGTAGGCAAAGCGCGATGCTGGTGCTATCTGCAATCGGTGCACGATGAGCTGCCGGCAGCCGGAAAGCCTGCGTCTATACCGGAGAATGCTTACTGTAGCCCGTCGCAAACGATGGTCACCGAAAAATGTGCGCCTTCAAAGCTGTAGGCATGGCTGAGCTGGAACTCCGGCGCCTGCACGCGCAGGCTGTAGTTGCAACCGGTGATGACGGCCGGCACAGAGAGGCCGCAGTGCGCGGCCAGCTCCGGCACTTTGCCCTTCCACGCGCCAGCCAGCATGTTGCAGATTTCGCCAATGGCGTCCTTGACCGTGTCGTCGACCAAATCGAACTCCATGCCCGTCATGCGCGCGGCAATCTTCATAGCCACATCGCTCTGCGAGCGAAAGACGCAGGCTCCGCTGAGCAGTCCGCCGAAGCCGACGACTGCGGTTACTGACTCCGACTGGCCCGTCGCCGGATGCGCGTTCTCGCGGGCGCAGCCCACGCCCAGCATCAGTTGAAAGACCTCTTCCACGCTTGCATCCAGGCTCCGCGGATCGGAGACGGTCTGCACGGATTCCCGCAACGACATCGGCATGGTTCGTTTCCCTTCTCTTTCGCTACTACGCGGCGACCGCGCGAACGAGCCGCCGCGCACGCCGTTCAGCAGCATGGCGCCGCCTCCCGCATCAGGCCGCGCGCACCAGCGGCAGCACTCGTTCCTTGACCTGCTCGGCCGTGAACGGCTTGCGGATATAGCCCCGCGCGCCGGCCTGGATGGCCTGCTTGACGTGCTCCTCGCTGGACTCGGTGGTGATCATCACCACCGGGACCCCCGGAGCCAGATCCTGCGCCCGGATCTGGCGCAGGAACTCGAGTCCATCCATCGACGGCATGTTGATGTCGGAGAGGATCAGGTCGACTTGGCTCGCCTTCAGCACGTCCAGTCCCTCAATGCCGCTGCCGGCCTCATGCACCACCAGCGGGTCAAGGCCCGCCTGGCGCAACGCGCGCTCCACAATCTTGCGCATGACCGAGGAATCGTCAACGATCAGAGCTCGAATTTCGCTCATGCCGTGCTCCTGCAACGTTTTCGGTTCAAGTGTTTCCAGAGTCGATGCCGCCGAGTGGCTTTTCCCTCAAGAAAAAGCCACCTTCTACGACGCCGGCTTGCCGACGTATGAGCCGAAAACGCTCTGTGCTCCTTTTTTGCCTATCGGCAACCGACACGAATTCATGAGCAAGGGATCTCTGAGTGGCAGATCCTGGCTGTGCGTGGATTTTTACCGCAGGGCTTAGCGCGCGACCGCGGTGCCCATTAGGTCCTCCACCATGCCCGGCTCGGGCAGCGGTCCGTGCTGCGGGCGCAGCCAGAGCCGCAGCCACAGGCAGTCGTGCACCCGCGCCAGTCGCGACTGGACCGGCTGCAGCCGCTCGACGGTGTGCGCCATGGCGTGCGCCAGCGCCGACTCGGAGGCCGCTTCCACCAGTTCGGCATGGGGGAAAGCGGCGCCCAGCAGCCGCATATGCGCGGCGCGGAAGGCCGATCCAGGCACCAGGCCATTTTCCACGCGCAGCCCGGTCATGCGCTCTACGGCCAAGGCCAGCACCGGGTCGGGACGGCTCTCGAAGCCCATGTAGAGAATCCTGCCTGCGGCCACGCGCAGCGGCAGCGCGCCAAAGGCGTCGGCAAAGAACCGTGGCAGCAGCGCCGCCATGGCCTCGGGATCGTGAAGCTCGACTCCCAGCACCGGGCTGCTCCACTGCAGGCCCAGCGCGCGGGTTACCTGCTCTTCAGTGACGGCGCCATGGCGCACCAGCCACTGCCCCAGCCGTCCGCCGCCGGCGGTCTTCTGCGCCTCCAGCGCCGCGCGCAACTGGCCGGCCGTGATCCAGCCCTGCTCCAGCATGGCCAGGCCCAAGGGAATGCGGTGCCGGTGGCCCTCCTGCGCCGTGCCGTGGCCGTCCATCTCGCGGCGCAGCGCCGCTTCCACGCAGGCCCGCGTGCACTGCGGCGAGCAGCACCAGCGGCCCTCGAAGATGGGCGCGCGCCGGCTGCGCCATACTTTCAGCCAGCCCGACTCGCAGTGTGGATTAGCACAAGTCTCCAAGAGCCCAGGGTGCGCGGAAGCGGGATCGAGTTTACGGCGCGCCGACTCAACCTGTACGGCCTGGAGCGCAGAGCCGGATGTGCCGGAGGAAAAGGTGCGCGCCAGCGCGGCGGGAATGAGACTCAGAAGAGGCATCGGATGCTCTCCAGCCGCTTCCTGGGCTCGGCTACCTCGGTTACGCGCAGGCCGAAGTTGCCGTTCACCAGCACCACCTCGCCGCGGGCCACGATCTTGTCACCTATGAGAAGGTCCACGGGATCGGCCACGTTGCGGTCGAGCTGCACCACGTCGCCGGGCCCCAGGTCGAGAATCTCGCCCAGCGGCATCTCGCGTGAGCCGAAGCGCAGCGAGGCCTCAAGCTCGACATCGAGCAGCAACTCGAGTCCGGAACCGGGCGCAGGCGGTGGTGGAGGAGAAGCGCCTGCAGTCGCCGGCTGCGCTGGCGCAGGCCTGGCTGCGGGCGGTGCGGCAGGCCGTGCCGCGTGCAGATCGTCGCGTACCAGGATCGAAAAGCTGCGGTCGCCGGCGCGAAGCTGATAGGCGCGCGAGACCTGGCTCTCGCCGGCGATCTCCTCGAACTTCTCTACGCGGCACTTTTTCCCCGCCTTGGCTAGCAGCTCACCGGCCGCCGCATCGAACACCTCGCGCAAAAGCTCGGCCCAGCCGGCCTTCTGGTCTACGCCGTCGCCCATCAGCGGTGCATCGAGAATCGCGCCTTCCAGCACCACCGAGAAGCGGCCCTCCTGGTCGCCGGCGAGCGTGGCCGCATACCCGAACGCGCCTGCGCCCAGCGGCTTGGGCAATCCCTCGGCCAGTTGCGGCTCACCGGCCAGCGCCTGCGCAAACAGATCGGCAGCTACCTTGGCCCAGCAATCGGCATAGTTCATTGCACGGCTCCGTTTCCAAGATCGGCGATGGGATCGGCGATGGAGTCGGCGATGCGCGCGGCGCGACGCTCGCCGAAGCGGATGGCCTGGGCGCGGGCCAGCGGCTGGCCGCTTACGCGCCACACCGGCGAGGTGTTGGCCGGCAGGTTGAGGCGGACAATCATGCCCGGCTCCAGGCTTTCAAGCTCGCTGGCCGCTACGCGCACGCTGGGCAACTGCAGTGCGCCGCCAAAGTGGATGTGCCGCACGGTCTTCTCCATGCGCGCGCGCGCGTCTCCTGCATGGCGGCGGCGACGGCCCCACTCGCCGGTGAGCCGGCGCAGGATGGTGTTGGCCACCACCGCCGGGAAGGCCAGGTTGAGCAGCCCCGCGCTGTGCGGCATGCGAATCTCGAAGCTCAGGCACAGGGTCTTCTCCGTCACTGCCATGATGCGCGCCACCTGGGTCTGCATCTGGCGGCGCTCGAAGTTGAAGCTCAGCCCTACCGGCTGCCAGGCCGCCGTCAGCTCGCGGCACACGATGTCCACCACAGAGGCCAGGATCGATTCTTCGATATCGGTCAGCTCGCGCAGCGGTCCCTCCCTGCCCTCACCGCCCAGCAGAAGATCGATGATCGGCGGCGCGAGGCCGAGATCGAGTTGCAGAACGGAAAGAGCACCCAGCGGCTCCAGCCGCACCGAGGCCACATAGCTGATCTCGGGGATTCTCAAAAGGAACTCGTTAAATTGAATCTGCTCGGCTGAAACCAGGTTCACCTGGAACCGGGTGCGCAGCCATGCTGCCAGGTTGTGCGTGAGGTTGCGCGCGAACAGGTCGTTCAGCATGCTGATGGCGCGCAACTGGTCGGTCGAAATCTGGCCCGCCGAAGAAAAGTTGTAAGGCACCACCCGCGCACGCACCCCGGCCTGCGCCGTCTCCGGCGTGGCGTTGCGCGCTGCTTCAAAGAGCGCGTCGATCTCGTCCTGCTTGAGGGTCTTTTCCATCGTTACTCCGTTCCGGCGCGCATGGTCAGTGCTTCATTCCGCCGATCTCTCGTCACCCTGTCGCGCGGCAGGAGCGCTCAGCCCTGCGCGCCGCCGTTTCCTTCTCGAAGGCTCCGCGGGCGGCCAGGTCCTTGAGCGCCGCACGCAGATGCGCTACCGCCGAAGCGTGCACCTGCGAGATCCGCGACTCGACCACGCCCAGCGCCAGCCCGATCTCGCGCATGGTCATCTCCTCGTAGTAGTAGAGGGTCATCACCAGCCGCTCGCGATCGGGCAGGCGCATAATAGCGTCGGTCAGTCGCTCCTGCAGCTCGCTCCTGAGGCAGCGGAAGAGCGGGTCTTCTTCCGGCCTGCCCGGCACGTAGGCCAGCTCCTCGTCGCCTGACTCCTCGTTGCGCTCGATATGCAGCGTGCCGATCTCCAGGCCTTTCAACTCGCCGAGAAGCTGCTGGTACTCCTCGAGGCTCACGCCCAGCTCGGCCGCTATTTCGCTCTCGCCCGGCGCATGGCCCAGCCGCGCGGTGAGCACGTGGATGGCTTCTTCCACTGCGCGGCCCTTGCGCCGCAGCTCGCGCGGACTCCAGTCGAGCGTGCGCAGGCTGTCCAGAATCGCGCCGCGGATGCGGAACTGCGCGTAGCTGCGGAACTGGACCTTTTTACCGGGATCGAACTTGGCGAAGGCGTCCATCAGTCCCACCACGCCGGCCGAGACCAGGTCCTCGATGTCCACATGCTGCGGCAACCGCTCGTGGATGCGCCGAGCCAGAAAACGCACCACCGGCAGGTGCTCGAGCAGGATCTTCTCCTGCTCGACGCTGAGTCCTGGGCTCGCAGACGAAGGCGCAGCAGGCGGGTAGTCATTCTTCACCGAACCGTGGCGCGCACCGCGCCGCGCTCCCTGGGCCGCTCCTGCCTCCATTGCCATGGCTTTCCATTCCTCGCTGCGCGTCAATAACTCTCTCTATGAACTCTCTCTATGCAGCCGCCGAATGCCCATCTAACGCACCGTCCCCACTGGGCGAAGCCGAATCTCCGGAGGAATCTCGCTGGCCGAAACCACCGCCAGGCGTGGCAGCACCGGCTCAAGCCATCGCTTGACGGAATAGCGTGCTGGACTGGGACACAGAAGCACGGGCAGGGCCGCAGAGGAGCCGGAACCGATAAGTTGCCTCACAGAATCGGCCAGGCGGCGGACCACCGGCGTGGCCAGAACCGCCGCCGCAGCCAGCAGACGCTGGGTTGCCGCGGCGATCTGGCCGGTCTCCGGCGCAACCGCGGCCAGAATCTCGTCTTCGAGGCTGCGGTCGAGCAGCAGCACCGGCAACTGGCCGTCGCCGTCGAGCAGCGGGCGCACCAGCCGCCGGCCCAGCGCCTGGCGAGCGGACTCCACCAGCGCCACCAGGCTCCTGTTCACCGGGGCCGTCTCCAGCAGCGCTTCCAGAATGGCGCCCAGGTCACGGATCGACACCCGCTCGCGCAAAAGCTGTTCGAGAACCCGGCTCACTTCTCCCAGGGTGAGCAGCTTGGGCACCAGTTCCTCGATTAGCTTGGGATGGGAGTCATTGAGGGCATCGAGGAGCCGCTTGATCTCGGCGCGGCTGAGCAGCTCCCAGGCGTGGCGGCGGATCAGCTCGCCCAGGTGGGTGGTGATCACCGTGGTGGGATCGACCACCGAGTAGCCTGCGGCTACGGCCTGCTCTTCGAGGTTGGGCGCGATCCAGATGGCCGGCACGCCGAAGGCCGGCTCGCGCGTTTCCTTACCGGTCAAAGGCCGGCGTCCCGGCTCGCCGCAGACGGCCAGAAGCTGCCCGATCTCCGTCTGCCAGCGGCCAATCTCGATGCCGCGCAGCGAGAACAGGTACTCGCGCGGCTTGAGGCGCAGATTGTCCGAGATGTGGATGGGCGGAACCAGGAATCCAAGCTCCACCGAGAGATGCCGGCGCAGCGTGCGCACGCGGCTGAGCAGTTGCCCGCCCTGCTTCTCGTCGACCAGCGGAATCAGTTGGAAGCCGATCTCGAGGGTCAGGTCTTCCAGCTTGAGCAGCCCGGCCATCTCCGCTGCCGGCTGCAGCGCGGCTTTTTTCTTTTCCGCAGCCGTTTCAGCCGGCGCAACGGCAACGGGGTGCGCAGCCACGCGTCGCCCGCTCCAGAAGAGCGCGCCGGCAACCGCAAGAAAGGCCAGCTTGGGCAGTCCGGGGATGAGGCACATGCCGCCCGAGACGACCGCGGCCATGTAAAGCGTGGCCGGACGCGCCAGCAACTGCTGCTGAATCTCGCCGCCCAGCACGCCCGCCGCGCTGGCGCGGGTGAGCGTGATGCCGCCGGCCACCGAAACAAGCAGCGAGGGGATCAGCGTGACCAGGCCGTCGCCCACGGTGAGCACGGTATACGTGCGCGCGGCTTCGCCCAGTGCCACGCCCTGCTGCAGCGTGCCAATCAGCAGGCCGGCAATAATATTGATGGTGGTGATGAGAATGGTGGCCAGCGAGTCGCGCTGGTTGAACCGCGCCGCGCCGTCCATGGCGCCATAAAATTCGGCCTCGCGCGCGATGGCCTGGCGCCGCCGCCGCGCCTCGGCCTCGTCGATCATGCCGGCGTTCATGTCGGCATCAATGGCCATCTGCTTGCCCGGCAGCGCGTCGAGCGTGAACCGCGCCGTGACCTCGGCGGTGCGCACCGCGCCGTGGGAGACGACCAGGAACTGGATGGCGACCAGGGCCAGAAAAAGCACAAAGCCGACTACGTAGTTGCCGCCTACGACGAATTGCCCGAAGGCCTCGATGACCTTGCCCGCCGCGGCCGTGCCTTCGGAGCCATGCAGCAGGATGCGGCGGCTGGATGCGATGTTGAGCGCGAGACGGAAGAGCGTGAGCAGCAAAAGCAGCGTGGGAAAGACTGAAAGCTCGACAGCGCGGCGTATCTGCACCGCCGCGAGAAAGACGATGATGGAAGCAGCCATGGAGATGGCCAGCAGGAAGTCGAGCCCCGCGGCCGGCAGCGGCACCAGCATCACGAAGATCACGCCGATGGCGGCGAGCGGCAGCAGGTACTCGCGCAGTCGCCCGAGCAACACGAACTGGCCAACCGGGGACGCGGCAGCAGCAGCTTGCGGAGCGGCAACGGTAGTGCTCATCGCGCACTCCCCTGATTCGTTTCGGGATTCGTCGTGGCATTCGTTCCGGCCTGCGCTCTGGCAGCCGCCGCGGCACGCGCCTGCGCCTCGCGCATGTGGCGCTCGCGCAGCTCGGCCTCCACGCGCTGGCGGTAAAGATAGGCCAGAATCGCGGCCACGGCGGCGTAAAGCTCTACCGGAATAGCCTGGCCCACTTCGACCGAGCGGTAGAGTGAGCGGGCCAGCGGTGGGTTTTCGACAATCGGAACGCCCGACCAGCGAGCCTCGGCCTTGATCTCCTCGGCCAGCAGGTTGCGGCCCTTGGCGAGGACGCGCGGCGCTTCCATGGTGGCGAAGTCGAAGCCCAGCG
>JASHPJ010000150.1 GCA_030038195.1 Acidobacteriaceae bacterium | reverse complement strand
TCGACGGTGTCGCCGGCCTTGACCATGAGCATCACGCGGCGCGGGCGCTTGAGCAGACTGATGAACTCTTCCATGGTGTGGCCGCCCACAACCTGCGTGCCCTTGGCTTCGTTGTGGATGAAGTCGTCGACCTTGGAGACGGTGCGGTTGAATACGGCCACTTTGAAGCCGTGATCGTTCATGTTGAGGACGAGGTTCTGTCCCATGACGGCGAGGCCGATGAGGCCAATGTCACACGTTGCGTCTGGCATGGAGTTCTCCCGAAAGCTGATTCTAGCATTGCGTGGGACGGGATTTTATGGCGGGTTGTGGAAAGTGGTCAGACCACAGAGAGGATGATATTTTTGCATCGAAACAGGCCACGGGGGCTGAAGCCCGTTCATGATTTGTGGCAACCGTGCCCTTTCAAAACATCAGGCTTTTGGGCAGGTTCTTTCGATTGCGAATGCTGCCACAAGGAGCCGGGCTGGAGAATCAATCAGCGGATGCTCATGTCGCCGTCTACGTCAACGACGAGCGCGTCGCCCTGGATGACAATGGAGTGAATCTTGAGCCGGTCGAGGGTGATTTCGTAGCCGGAAGAAGCGGTTGAGCCGGCGAGTGCCTTGCGGAGCAGGTTGGCGGCGTCAACTTTCATGCTGGAAGGAACCTGGCGGCGCAGAAAAGGCGCGAGGACGAAGTTGATCTCCGCGTGGTTGGAGACCTTGTCCAGCCGTGCATCGCGGAAGCCGATGGTTTCGTCCTCGGCGTTCGGCTGGAAGGAGACTTCGGCGGGCAGGTTAAGCACCATGCCGACGCAGGCTCCGGCGACGGAGCGGCCCAGGCGAGCATGGGTTTTCATGCGGACGACGATGCGGTCCTGCTCGAAGCTGAGCCTGGGGTTCTCAGCGGTGATGGAGCAAGGAGTCTGCGGGCTGCCTTTCAGATAGTAGACGCCCCTGGGTCCGCTGAAGAGCTGCTGTTTCAGGGTGCGCTCCAGGGCATCGCGGCTGACGGTGAGCTCGCCGGCGCGGCATGGAGTGATGGCCGCCAGTAACAGTGCGGTTATGAGGAAGCGGCGGAATGTTGTCATAAAAGTAATCCCTTGTCCGGTGATCGGCACGTTGAGGATATTATCCACAGCCGGGCAGAGGGGCAAGCGGTCTACAATGAAATGGGTAGATATAAGATCAATTGATGGAGTGAGTTATGTCGCAAAATAGGAGGAGGGGCAGGGAGCGGCTCCTTGGTGGAAAATAGCAATTTACTATTGATTTTTGAAGGAAATATACCTAAAATAAGACTAAAGTTACCTCGCGGACTTTGCGTACCCCCAGGCCGCGTCAGAGGATCCCAAGCAAGACACCCCTTCTTCTAAGGACACAAAATCAATGGCAAAGCGTCGTGGAAATCCGAATTGGGGCAAGCCGGAGCCCATTGGTCCGGTCGTGCCTACGGTTACCTCATTCGAGCAGATTGTCAAGGAGTTCAAACTGCCGCCGGATCAGTATATCCGGTCGACCCGCCTGCGCGAGTGGGCGCGCCGCAACAAGAACTCCAAGTACATCCCTGAGGCTCTTCTGGAAGCCTGGGGCTTTGAAATCGAATCGACGTTGTAAGTGGTTGGAACTGCCAGTTCGTTCAAAGACGCCGCCTGCGGGCGGCGTTTTTGCGTTTGCGCGGTAGTGCTATTCCGAATTGCCGATAAACCTGCCGGGACAATACAAAACCGCCAACTCTCAACCTTCCACTGGCACAGTTTTGGGTTGATTTAGCGAAGCTCTGATTAAGCATCTGTTTTGAAAGGGCACGACTTTAGCCGTGCCGTAACCAGCCTCGAATCAGCGGGGCTTTAGCCCTTGTGGGATGGTTTTTCTTCATCGGACCACTTATTCAGAGCCTCCTTAGCGAAAAGTCCCGTGCAGATGTCCCAGCATTGCAATATCCCAATACTTCTCCTGTAGCGCTTGGAAATGACTCGTCGTAAGGTACGAATCCGGCAGGTGTCGAACGTACTTGCCCGGCACATACGCTCCTTTTACCAAAGAAGAAATACTGCCGAGGCTGGCATTTGGTTCTTTGGGGCCGCCCCCTGGTGTCAACAGATTCGCTACGCTGAAGATCTCGTGGCAGGTGTGATGTCCGCCGCCGACCAGGTACACGACGCAGGCCAGCAGATATTGCTTGAATGCCTCGTCGATCGCTGTGCTGCCGAAGGTGCGGTATGTCTTCAGCAACTCACCCGTTGTTCCAGACCGGCCTGCCCCGAAGACCAGGTTCCGATCATCGATGCCTTTTAGAAATGGCGACGCTGTTCTATTCCGCTGCCACTCGTCGATGCCGCGCTTGCGAGCCTCACCGCCGTCATTCACCACGCTACCGGGATTTGTCAGACCGGGGGCTGTCGTGAGAGTGGCGCCGCCGGTCCTTTCACGCCCGCGACGCTCACCGTCCAGTGGAGTGCCCTGTGTCGCATCGAACCAGGAGTAGAGATATCCTTGGCTGGGTGCGACCTTGTTCGCCGTGTCTTTGTAGACTTTTTCCTGTCCCTCGCTGAACTTCAGGTCGCGCGTCAGTACGTTCGCCAGTGCGGTCTGGATACCGATGATCTTCGGGATATCCGCTCCTTGGAGAGTCTGAAAAGCGATTTCCCAGGCGTCTGGGCCTTGCGCGGGACGCTGTGCTTCTGTGCCCAAGCGGCCAGAGCCAGTGTTGCTGTAACAGCGGGTCTTGACCACGTTACCCGCCTTTTCGATCACTTCTGCGACGCCGCCCTTCACCGTATGGGCACGCTGCATCATGTACATCTGCAGGCCATGAGTGACCGAGTCCAGCGATGGCTTTACGCACTCGATGTGAGCACCGGCGTCGCGGGCCAACTCCGTCTCGAACTCGCGCCGTCGCGTTTGGCTTACGGCCTTATCGTAGGTCCGCAGGGCAGTCCGTTGCTGAAAGCCGCTGAACGCGAGGTCGAAAATGCTCTGCACGCCAGAACCTGTCTGCTTCCATTCTGCGTAGACTACCCGGCCATCGGGGGTCAGCGCCCAAGGCCGGAAAGGACCAGCTTTGTCGATAGGCTCTCCTTGCACTTCCTTGAATCCGCTATTGCCGTCACGGAAAAGATATTTCATCCCTGGCCTCCTGGGCACTGTTGGAGCGCATAGTTGCAGAGCATACCAAAATTCCACACTCACGTGGGCAGTTTAATGGGGCAATGGACCAACAGACCAAGAGAAACCAGGTAAGAGGACAACCGCTACGCGGTCGATCGTGAATGACCAGCAAACCGGAAACTCCATTTCAACTGTTCTGCACGACTTTTTGCGGTTTAGGCCCGCCATGGGTGAGAATAGGGCATTGCTATGACCCATCATTCGCGCACATTGGAACCACCATTTACCGACGTGCCGGGCGCGCTGGAGGAGATTCGCACCGGGCGGATGGTGGTGGTGGTGGACGATGAGGACCGCGAGAACGAGGGTGATCTGACGCTGGCAGCCGAGCATGTGACGCCAGAGAAGATTAACTTCATGGCGCGGTATGGGCGCGGGCTGATCTGCCTCACGCTGACCGAGGAGCGGGCCGACTACCTGCGGCTGTTCCCGATGACCCAGCAGAACTCGTCGCGGTTCGGAACGGCGTTTACCGAGTCGATCGAGGCGCGCGAAGGGGTTACGACGGGGATTTCTGCTGCGGACCGTGCGCACACCATCCGGACGGCGATCGATGCGAAGTCGACCGCGGCGGACTTGGCGCGGCCGGGACATGTTTTCCCGCTGCGTGCGCGCCGTGGGGGCGTGCTGGTGCGCGCCGGGCAGACCGAGGCGTCTGTGGACCTGGCGCGGATGGCCGGACTGAACCCTTCGGGCGTGATCTGCGAGATCATGCGCGATGACGGAGAGATGGCGCGGATTCCGGACCTGATCCCGTTCTGCCGCGAGCACGGACTGCGGATTCTGACCGTGGCGGAGCTGATCCGCTACCGGCTGCGGCACGAGCGCTACATTGTGCGTGCAGGCGAGAGCCGGGTTCAGACGCGCTATGGCGAGTTCCGCATGATTGCTTACGAGAGCGAAGTGAATGGCGGCGAGAGCCACATTGCCCTGGTGCGCGGCGATCTGTGCCCGGATTGCCCGGCGTATCATGGCGGTCCGGCGGATGAGGCCGACGGCGCGGAGCGCAGGGCTGCCTGCGAGCGGGCAGTGCTGGTGCGCGTCCATACGCGCTGCACGGCGGGCGACGTGTTTGCGGCCGATTGCCGTTGCCGCGAGACGCTGGACCAGTCGATGCGGATGATTGCCGAGGAGGGTTGTGGGGTGGTGCTTTACCTGCACAACACCTCGCGCGGATTCGAGATTGAGCACACGCCGGGCCATGCCTTCGGGCCGGGCGGGACAGCGGCGCCGGCAGGCGTGGCGGCCTCGCATGCCGGACGGCTGATTCTGCACAAGGAACTGCGCGCGCGCGAGGGTTCGCAGGCGCGCAGCGGGCGGATTCTGCGAGCGATCGGGCTGGGCGGGCAGATTTTGTCCGATCTCGGCATCCAGCGAATCCGGCTGCTCTCGAATACGCCGATGCATATTCCGGCGCTGGAAGGGTTCGGGCTGGAGATCGTGGAGCAGGTAGCGATTCCGGTGGAGGAGTGCAGCCGGGTTTGATGTTTGTGCTTTCCCAGGTCTCATCCGCTGCGGCGGACGAGACTTGGAGCACCTATTTTCGTGCTGGTTGAGAGTGGTCAGGGCGAGGTTTGTGGTTTTCCACCCTTTCGGCTGAATCCGCCACGGCGGAGCCGAAAGGATGGGGCACGGAATGCGCCGGATGGGTTGAAGGCTCCTTCTATCTGTCTATCTATTTTTCGCTCACTATTCTTCGCGCAGCAGGATCAGCGGATTGACGGCCAGGGCGCGGCGGGCTGGAATCCACGAGGCCAGCAGGCCGAGCAGGAGCATGGTTCCGATGACGCCGCAGAGCACGGTTGGGTCTTTGGGCGTGGCCTGGTAGACGATGTAGGACAGCACCCGCGTGGCCATGAGCCCCAGCGCCAGGCCGGCCAGCGAGCCGACCGTGAGCAGGCGCAGCGCGCGTCCGAGAGCGGCGCGCAGAACTTCCTGCCGGCCCGCGCCGAGCGCCACGCGAATGCCCAGCTCGCGCATGCGCTTGCTGACGGCATAGGAAGCCATGCCGAAGACGCCGGTAATGGCCAGCATGGCGCCCAGCAGTCCGAGCACGCCCAGCGCCACCGTGGCCACGCGCGCCGCGAACAGAGCCGTGTCCATCTCCTGGGTCCAGGTTCGGATGGAGAGCGGCAGGCTGGAGTCGAGGCCGTGCAGAGTGCGCTCCAGGGCCGCGGCCATCTCTTCAGGGCTGCGGCTGGAGCGGACGACCAGCCAGGTGCCGCTCTGCTGGTGCTGCTGGAACGAGAAGAACATAGCCGGCTGCTGATCTTCAGTCAGTGTGCGGTATTTGCCGTCTTCCACCACGCCAACGACCTGCGCCCGATTCCCGCCCCAGAACTTGAAGTGGCCGCCAACGGCTTTTTCCACCGATCCGAAGACTTTGACGGCGAATTCGCGGTTGACCAGAGCCACGACGGGAGCCTTGCTGCTGTCGTCGAGGGTGAGGTTGCGGCCCGCGATGAGCCGGGTACCGGCGGCGGCCAGGTAGCCGGGCGAGATGTTGTAGTCCATTGCATCGGCGATTGAATTGGTGGGGCGGAAATTGGACGTGGTGTCTGAAAAGACATCCGAGTCGCTGCCGCCCAGGCCCAGCGGCACCTGATCGACGTAGCCGGTGACCGTAACGCCCGGAATGGCGGTCACGGCATCGAGCATGCGGCGCTGCATCGACGCAAGGCGATCCTGCGTGTAGCCAGCCATCTGCAGGTCGCAGTTGACGAGCATGACGTTCTGGGGGAGGAATCCGTAGTTGCTGTGCAGCGAGCGGACGAGGCCGCGCACGGCAACCAGCGACGCGGTGACCAGCACGGCGCAGATGGCGATCTGCGTGGCCAGAAGCAGGTCGCGGAGGGTGAGCCGACGCAGGCCCGCTGCGCCGCTGGAGCCGGCGCGGATGGTCTGCCAGGGATCGGCGCGCAGAATCTGGCGCATGGGCACGATGCCGAAGAGCAGGCCGCTCAGCACGGCGAGCAGCAGCGCCACGGCGTAGGTGCGAGCGTCAGGGCTCACCGGAACATTGATCGGGACCGCGGGAATGGGCTGCCAGGTGCTCAGGCCGCGCAGGATGACGACGCCGGCGGCGAGCCCGATGGCTCCGCCGGCGACGGAGACAAGCATGGCTTCGGTGAGCAGTTGGCGCAGGATGAGTCCGCGGCGCGAGCCGAGCGCGAGGCGCACGGCGACTTCCTTGGCGCGATCGGCCGCGCGGGCGGCGAAGAGGCTGCCGAGATTGGCGCAAGCGGCCAGAAGAATCAGCCCGGCGAGCAGCATGAGTCCGGCCATGAAGGCGCGCGCCGGGCCGCCGAGCATGTCGCCGCCGAGGCCGGGACGCGCGAGCGAGAACTTGAGGCCGTCATCGTCCGAGGGATAGGTTTTGGCCAGCCATGCGGCGACGCTGTTGAGGTCTGCGGTGGCCGCCGCCGGCGTTATGCCCGGACGCAGATGGCCGGTAACCCACAGGGAGTGGTTGCCGCGGTACTGCAGGGAGTCATTGCCTTCGACAGTGGGTTGCTCCACCAGCGGAATCCAAAAGTCGGGAGCGAAGAAGAGCTCGGTGCCGCGAAAGCCCGGCGGGGCGATGCCGATGATGGTGAAGGGATGCTTGTTGACTTCAACCATGCGGCCCACGACGCCGGGATTGCCGGAGAAATGGCCCTGCCAGTAGGCATAGCTGAGCACGACGTAGGGAGCGCTGTTTTTGCCGTGCTCGTCTGCGGCGTGGAAGAAACGGCCGCGCCAGGGCTGGATGCCGAGCGAGTCAAAATAATTGCCGCTGGCCAGGTAAGGCCAGGCCGTGGAAGGGTTGCTGCCGGAGTCAACGCCAATCGGGCCGAGGATGTCATAGGCGAACAGGCTCTCGAAGGTGCGGTTGCGGTCGCGCAGGTCCAGGTAGTCCAGGTAGGACTGCGAGGGGAAGCTGCTGCGCTGCAGCATGTAGAGGCTCTGCGCGTTGGGCACGTTCACCGGGCGCAGCACCAGCGTGTTCAGGACGCTGAAGACAACCGCATTGGCGCCGATGCCGAGGGCCAGCGTGGCCATGGCCGTGAGCGCAAAGCCGGGTGACTTGCGTAGTTGCCGGATGGAGAACTTCAGATCGCTGAGCATGGCTGCCTTCCTGTACGCGTGGCGCGCACCGGTGGTTCCAGCACGCGGCGTGCCAGGCAGAAAAAACGGAAAAACCGGGCAAATGCGCGGAGCGGCGGATGCAGGCGGTGTCCGCTGACGGCGCGAGATGTCCGGAATCGCACACCGGGGCGCGCGGCTCAATGCGTGGTGGCGCTTCCGTCGTGCTGGATTTTTATCTTGCGAAAGAGCCAGCCCAGGGCCGCGGCAACGGCTGTAACCAGGGCCGACCAGCGGAAGATATCGAGAAACGACAGGAGCAGGGCCTGCTGCTGGAGCATGCGATAAAGCTGGCCGAGCGCCAGCGGGTATCCGGCGGCGCGGCCCATCTGGACGGCGAAGTAATGGCCGAGCTGGCTGGAGTACATCTGGAACCAGTAGCCGGATTGCGGCGCGGCGGCGGCCAGGCGCGTCTGGTGGAAGGTGGCGCGGCGCACCAGCTCGGTCTGCGCGAGCGAGATGCCGACGGAGCCGCCGATATTGCGCAGCAGGTTGAAGATGCCGGTGGCGTTGCCTATTTGCGGATTGGCGACAGTGGCCGTGCCCATGTTGCCGAGCGGCACAAAGAGAAAGCTCATGCCGAATCCGGCAACGATGATGGCAGTGAGAAGCGTAGTGGGCCCGATCTGCAGGTTGATGAATGAGAACAGCAGCGACGAGGCGGTGAAGATGATGAAGCCGGCGAAGAGCAGCCAGCGGTTGTCGAGCTGCTGGCTCAGCTTGCCGACGATGGGCAGTCCCATCATGGCGCCAATGCCGCGCGGGGCCACGACGATACCGGCGGTGAGCGCCGTGTAGCCCAGTACCTCCTGGTAGAGCAGCGGCAGCATGGACACCTGGATGTAGAGCACGAAGCCGAGCAGGAAGATGAGCACGCAGCTTACGCCGAAGTTCCAGTTGCGCTGGATGATGCGCAGATCGACCAGCGGCGCGCGCGCTCGCCAGGAGTGGATGACGAAGGTGACGAAGGATACAGCGAGAATGGCCGTGGCCCAGCGCAGCCAGGTGGCGGCGAACCAGTCGACTTCCTGACCTTTGTCGAGGATGATCTGCAGGCTCCCGGTCCACAGGCAGAGCAGACCGAAACCCAGGTTATCGAATGCGCCCGGCCTGGCGTTGCGGATATAAGGCGGATCGTGGACGAAGCGGCTGATCATGAGGATAGCCAGCAGGCCGATGGGGATGTTGATGTAGAAGGCGTAGCGCCAGCTCCAGGCATCGGTGAGCCATCCGCCCAGCGTGGGGCCGAGCACCGGCGCCACGACCACGCCGAAGCCGAAGACAGCCATGGCGGCTCCGCGCTTTTTGGGCGGAAAGCTTTCCAGAAGGATGGCCTGCGAGACCGGCTGCAGCGCACCGCCGCCCGCGCCCTGCAGCACGCGCGCGATCAGCAGAAAGGTAAGCGAGGGCGCGGAGCCGCACAGAAACGAGGAGAAGATGAACAATGCCACGCAGGTGACGAGGAAACGCTTGCGTCCGAAGCGCAGGCCAAACCAGTTGCTCGCCGGCAGGACGACGGCGTTGGCGATGAGATAGGTGGTGAGGACCCAGGTGGCCTCGGAGTTGGAGGCGGCCATCGAGCCGGCGATGTAAGGCAGCGCGACCGAGGCGATGGTGGTGTCGAGCACCTCCATGAAGGTGGCCAGCATGACGGAGACGGCCACGATCCACGGGTTCTCGCCGGCAATGGTGCGCTGCTCCAGCCTGGGCTGCGGGGTTGCAGCCAGAATCGTGCCCGAGGTGGCTCCCATCGCCGTTGCCATCGACCCATCACTCCGTGCAGGGCACAGCAGATGCGACGATTCAGATTAGGACGGGTGCGCGGGAGGGTCAGTGCTGTGCGTCACAACCGATCCGTTCCCGGCAGAGGGAGGGATCGGTTGGGATAAAGAAGGAAGGCAAGGGGATTACCAGCCGAGGACGTAGGCGAAGATCAGCGGCGCGACGATCGATGCATCGGACTCGATGATGAACTTGGGCGTCTTTTCGCCCAGCTTGCCCCAGGTGATCTTCTCGTTGGGCACAGCGCCGGAGTAGGAGCCGTAGCTGGTGGTCGAGTCGGAGATCTGGCAGAAATAAGCCCACAGCGGGACGTTGTCGCGCTGCAGGTCCTGGTGGAGCATGGGGACCACGCAGATGGGGAAGTCGCCGGCGATGCCGCCGCCGATCTGGAAGAAGCCGAGCGGTGATTGGGCCGTCGTGGCCGTGTACCACTCGGCCAGCTCCATCATGTACTCGATGCCGGTGCGGACGATGTAGACCTTCTTGACGTCGCCGCTGATGCAGTGGCCGGCGTACATGTTGCCGAGGGTGGAGTCTTCCCAGCCAGGCACGAAGATGGGCAGGTTCTTCTGCGCGGCGGCCAGCAGCCAGCTGTCTTTGGGGTCGATCTGGTAGCTCTTTTCGAGCTTGCCCGAGAGCAGAATCTTAAAGAAGAACTGGTGCGGGAAGCAGCGCTCGCCGGCCTGGTCGGCGCGGACCCACTCATCGAGAATCTCGTTCTCGATGCGGCGCATGGCTTCCATCTCGGGGATGCAGGTGTCGGTGACGCGGTTCATGTGGCGGGCCAGCAGCGCGGCTTCGTCGGCGGGGGTGAGGTCGCGGTAGTTGGGCACGCGCTCGTAGTAGTTGTGCGCCACGAGGTTGAAGACATCTTCCTCGAGGTTGGCGCCGGTGCAGCAGATGCCGTGAATCTTGTCCTGGCGGATCATTTCGGCCAGCGAAAGACCAAGCTCGGCAGTGCTCATGGCGCCAGCGATGGTGACAAACATCTTGCCGCCGGAGGCGAGCAGGTCGACGTAGCCCTGGGCCGCGTCAACCAGCGCGGCAGCGTTGAAGTGGCGATAGTGGTGCTTGATGAACGATGTGATAGCCGACATGATTCCGCAAGAAACTCCCAGTATTTAAGCTAGCACACGGGTTTTGATGGAATGTGAATTACCTGCAGCGGGTGTGTTTGCGGGGTACGGACTTTCAGCCCGTACATCAAGCGCATGGTGATACGAGTCACTGCGGGTTGAGCCGGCGGAGAATCTCCTGGAAGATGTGAACGCCGCTCGATCCGTTATCGTTCGCACTCTTGTCTTTGCGCTTTTCTTCCGGGCCACGGCCGCGCACGGCGCACAGAAACTGAAAGATTCCGATTGCCTTGCCTGCCACTCTGACGTCACGTTGACCGAAGACGGGAACGGAAAGCCGGTGAGCGTCTACGTGGATCAGAGCCAGCTCAAGCATTCGGTTCACGGATCGCTGCTGTCGTGCGTGGACTGCCACAAGGACGTGAAGAGCCTGGCGCACGATACACCTCCCGCGAAGATAAGCTGCGCCGATTGCCACTCCGATGCGCAGGAGAACTACGCGCACAGCATTCATGCGCAGGACGGCAAGCCGGGCAGGAATGCCGCGGCTACCTGCACGGATTGCCACGGCGGGGCGCACGCGGTTCTCGCCAGCAACAATACGAAGTCGCCGGTGAACCGGGCGAATATTCCCGCCACCTGCGGGCAATGCCACGGGCAGAAGTTCCTGATGGAGTCGAACGGCGAGAGCACACAGCCGTTCATTGCCTATCAGCAGAGCGTGCACGGGCGCGCTGTGGAAAGCGGCAAGCTCAAGGCCGCGGTGTGCACGGACTGCCATGGCGCGCACCAGATTCTGCCGGCCAACCAGGCGCAGTCGCCGATCTCGAAGTTCAATGTGCCGGCGACCTGCGGCAAGTGCCACGCGGAGATTGCCAGGACATTTGCCGCAAGCATTCACGGGCAGGCCATTGCCCGCGGCAACGAAATGGCGCCGGTGTGCACGGACTGCCACGGCATTCACTCGATCAAGCAGCATACCGATCCCAACGCGCCTACATCAGCGGAGCGTCTTTCACGGGATGTGTGCGCGCGCTGCCACGAGGGCGTGCGGCTTTCGCAGGAGTTCGGCGTGCCGGGCAACCAGGTGTCGAGTTACTTTGACAGCTATCACGGGCTGGCGGTGGAAGGTGGATCGGTGGTGGCGGCCAACTGCTCGAGCTGCCACGGCGTGCACGATATTCTGCCGTCGAGCGATCCGCGCTCGACGATCAGCAGCGCCAACCTGGACGCGACCTGCGGCAAGTGCCACAAGGGCGTGACGCGCAAGTTTACGCTGACCAGGGTGCACCTGCAAGACGGCGTGCGCGCCAGCGACATCGACTCAATTGCGGTGCGCTGGGTGCGGCGGATTTACGTAGTTCTGATACTGCTGGTGATCGGCGCGATGTTCCTGCACAACGCGGTCATCTGGCGCAGCAAGGCGATGCAGATCCGCACGATGCAGAATCCGTACATGACGTGGATGACGGCGAATCAGCGCTGGCAACACCTGGTTCTGCTCACAAGTTTTGTCTTCCTGGTGATTACCGGCTTTGCGCTCAAGTTTCCCGGTTCGTGGTTTGCGCATACGCTGGGCATGGGCGAGCATCTGCGCGGGATCATTCACCGCGTGGCCGGCGTGGTGCTGATCGGCGCAGGCCTATATCACATCTTTTATGTGGCCGCGGTACGCGAGGGGCGGAAGCTGCTGCGCGACCTGGCGCCGGTGCCGAAGGACGCCTTCGACGTGTGGGCGGCGATGCGTTACTACCTGGGACTGGGCGGCGAGAAGCCGAAGTTTGCGCGGTTCAGCTACGCGGAGAAGGCCGAGTACTGGGCGCTGGTGTGGGGCACGGCGCTGATGGGGCTCACCGGCATCATGATGTGGGCCAAGGTGTGGGTGGGCGACCTGCTGGCGCGGTGGTGGGTGGATGTGGCCACGGCGATCCACTACTACGAAGCGATCCTGGCCACGCTGGCGATCATGGTGTGGCACTTGTACCAGGTGATCTTCGATCCCGATGTGTATCCGATGAACTGGACGTGGTGGGATGGAAAGATGCCGGTGGAGCAGTACCGGCATGAGCACGCGCTGGATAAGAACGCACTGCACGATGCGGACAGCGGTGCGGCGAGCCCATCGGCTGTTGAGAGAGAGGGCAGCGATTAGAAGAGCACTACCGGCCAGGCAGTGAAGAAGTGCGGGTTGGCGATGAGGTAGACGATGGAGACGACGAGGCTGGCGACCAGGATAAAGAACAAGATGTAGTGATAGAGCGGGTCGATGCGTCCGTGATTCTTCAGGCCCTATGCCGGCTTGTCATTTATTGCGCCGCGGTTATGTCCTGCGCATCGGGCTGCGCCTCGGCGCCGATCCGGGTGATGGACGGGCCGCCGGAAGCTGCGCCGGTCATGTGCACATCCGCGATCGCCGGATTTTCAGCCGGCGCGGCCTTGCCGGTCAATACGCCCAGGTCCTGCGGGCTCAGCACTTCATGGTGCTTGGGAATGAGGTGATAGCGGCCGCGGACGAGGTAGTCCACCAGAAGGCCGCCGGTGAGGTAAGGGTTGGCGATGGTGATGGGGATGGCGTAGACGGTGGTGACGAAGGACTCGTCGATGCTCTTGTTGGCGTGGCTGAGACGGCGATAGCCGGGGACCTGGGGAATCTCGAAGACCTCGACCTGGACTTCGGGATGTTTATGTCCATAGCGTACCAGCTTGTAGGCGATCTGCTTGGGCGTGGTCATGCCGGCGTCAGGGAAAAAACTGCGGTGAAATTTTCCGGGGAAGTAAGAGTCGAGAATCCGGCGCGCGAAGTCAGCGCAGTTGGAGAAGAGCAGATTGAACTGAGTGTGATTGGGGCCGTCGTTGAGTCGCTCGATCAGCGCGTCGTCCTGCTCTTCGGTGGTGTTGAAGCGGAAGGCGTAGATACGCCGCTCGTAGGCGACGCCGACAAGCTGCTTCCAGCCGCCGTGGACGATGTTGCCTGATGCCAGGTCGGCGCCGAGGCCGAGCAGATGCGCCTCGCGGTAGCGGTCGCGAAAGCGGTCAACGGTGTCGCGGTCGACGCGCGCGGGGACTTCGTCAGCGGTTTCGACGGAGTAGAGATACGGAATGAGCGGAATGGCCACCCAGTCGTAGCCGTCGATGCCCTGGTAACGGGCGATGACGACGCCGAGCTCGCCGGGCTGGCAGCGGCGGAGCCTGGTGGGGGTTTCAGCGCAGATGCGGTCAAAGTAGAGGGCGTTGTGGCCGGTAGGATTGAGCGCCCCGAAGAAGCCATAGGGCTCCTCCATGAGCAGCGCTGCCTGGGCATGACTGCGCAGCACGCAGCCGAAGGCCGCCAGACCCGTGAGCATAAAAATAACTATGCTTCGCGTGCGCATTGGAGGTTGCACCTGTCTCCTCAATAAGATGCGTGCTTCCTTTTCCAGTATGTCCCACCTGCCGCCAGCAGCCGGTCAATGACCGTATTCCACGGCATAAGTGCCTTCCGCAACCGCGGTTTACGCGGTTGCGGACGACCGATGGACTTGCGCCTTCCTTGGGATAGACACCGGATGTGCTGGAAGGTTGCGGGCGCGGAGCGCCGCAATTGTGGATAAACCTACAGAAAGAAAGGAGGAAGACCGGCACAGGGTGGTTCTGTTAACGTTATCAGGCATTTGATTCCGCTTTGCAGAATGCAGCGTACCAATCCGGCTGCGGACGAGGCGAAGCCGAAGGGGTCGATCGATGAATCTGGCGATGAATTTGCCGAAGAATGCAGGTCGATGGTTTGCCGTGGTTGGAGTCGCCTTGCTGGCCGGTGCGCAGGGGCATGCGCAGGTGACTTTGCCGAAGATTCTTTCCAGCCACATGGTGGTGCAGCGCAATTTGCCGGTACATGTGTGGGGCATGGCCGCGCCGGGTGAGCAGGTGAGCGTGAGCTTTCGCGGGCAAGAGCGCTCGACCGCCGCAGGCGAGCTGGGGCGATGGAGTTTGTATCTGCCGCCGGGCGCGGCAGGCGGACCGTTCCAGATGACGGTGACCGGCGCAGCGCCCGCGCAGACGATCACGCTGGACGACATCCTGGTGGGTGACGTGTGGGTGGCGTCGGGACAGTCGAATATGGAGTTCATGATGCGCCAGGCGGAGACTGCCAGCCAGGATCTGCCGCATGCGGGTATTCCGGATATCCGATTGCTGGTGGTGAAGAAGACGGCCAGCCTGTATCCGCAGGACGACGCGCAGACCGATGGATGGGCCGCGTCGACGCCGGACACTGCGAAGGATTTTTCGGCGGTGGCGTGGTACTTTGCGCGGGAGATCGAGCAGCGCGAGCACGTGCCGGTAGGGGTGATCGACTCCACCTGGGGCGGAACGCCGGCCGAGGCGTGGACGCGGATGGCGGCGCTGGGCGAGGATGCGGCTCTCAACCCGCTGTTTGCCTCGTGGGGCCGCATGACGGAAGGCGAGCCCGATGCGCTGCTGCGCGAAAAGAGCAAACAGCGGATGATCGACGAGGCCAAGGCCGCGGGCAAGCCTGTGCCTGTGTTTCCCTGGGTTCCCACGCTCGAAAGCTGGGGGCCGGGCATGCTGTGGAACGGCATGATTGCGCCGTTGACGCCGATGGCGATTCGCGGCGTGATCTGGTACCAGGGCGAGTCGAACAGCCCGCTCGCCCGCGCGCCGCTGTACGGGCGCATCTTCCGCGCGCTCATCGAAGACTGGCGGCGAGAGTGGGGAATTGGCGATTTTCCGTTTCTGTATGTGCAGATTTCGAACTTCAAATCCACCCCGGCTGAGGACTGGGCGACGCTGCGTGAGCAGCAGTTGAAGACGCTCGCGCTACGCAACACGGCGATGGCGGTGACGATTGATATCGGCACGCCGGACAACGTGCATCCGCCGGACAAGCTGGATGTGGGCTTGCGGCTGGCGCGTGCGGCGCGGGTGCTGAGCTACGGCGAAAAGCTCGAGGACTCGGGACCGATCTTCCGCCAGGCCACGCCGGAGGGCACGGCGATTCGCGCGTGGTTCGATCACGCCGGGGGGCTGACAGCTAGGGGCGGCGCGGTGACAGGCTTCGAGGTTGCCGGCGCGGACGGCAAGTTTGTGCCCGCGACGGCAAAGATCGAGAGCGAGTCGATTGTGGCGTCAAGCCCGGATGTAGCGCAGCCGGTGTTTGTGCGGTACGGATGGACGAACAGTCCGGATTGCGATTTGTTCAATGGAGATGGACTGCCGGCTTCGCCGTTTACGTCAGCGCCGTAGAGCTTGCTGAAAAAGTCAATCTGGCGTGGGAAGGCTCCTGCAGCGGCTGAAGCCGACATGGCTAGTGTGGTGAATCAGAAGTTTGTAGCATAAGTCGAGGCCTCGAACTGCAGGTTCCGCCACGGCGGATCTTTAACTCACCACGGCGGGTCTTCGACCTTCGACTCTGCAAGCCGCAAAAAACGCGGCTTGCTACGCTCAAGATGACAGCGCATTTGTGATACGAACTTCAGACTCAGGACATTAGGAAGCCTTTTGTGGTACGGCTGAAGCCATGCCCTGACACTTCGTGCCGGTCGACTGGCATTTTTTCAGTAAACTCTAAAGCCCGTACTCTTCAAACTGACCCACTGCCTGGCGTGGAGGCGCGCGGCGCGTGGAAGTACAATCGGTGCGCGGTGAAACAAGGAGGAGTTGGATGTGTCGGCAGGCGATGCGGGGGTTACTGGGGTGGGGCGTTCTGGGAGTTGCATTGTGCGGATGCCTGTGGGGAAAGCCGGCGGCTGCGCAAACCGGCGGGAAAACGCTTGCTGACTCGCGCTGGGCGCCGGGCGCAGAGAAGACTGCGCCGGTTTCGGCCGAGTACCGGCAGGTGCAGGAGCGGCTGGCGCGCGGATGGAATACGTGGGCTGTGAATAGCGTAACCACCGAGGTGTTGCTGCCGGAGGGTCTGGCTATCCACCTGGGTCTGAAGCACAACTCGACGGAGTTTCAGGATGCGTTTCTGGGCGATGTGCTGATCGGGCGGCTGGACAAAGGCGCCGAGCAGGTGACGCCGGGACCGCATGCGTGGGACGGCAGTTATACCGACCTGCGGGTGGCGTGGAAGGGGCATAGCTGGCGTGTGCAGAGCGCGCGGACCGGCAGCGACCTGGTGATGCTGGCGACGCCGCTGGAGTCGAAACCGGTCTCCGCGCTGCCGCCAACGCTGGTGGTGTCAGTGAATTTTCTGTGGAACCGGCCGGGAACAGTGGAGCGGCGCGGCGATTTCATCGCAACGCGCGGGAGCGGCGGAGACGTGGCCGTCTACTGCGCGTGCGCAGCGGATAGGCGGGATTATGCGGATATTCCGGTGAGCGGGCCGTATTTCTCAGCGGACTTTACCGCGCCGGTGGGCGTGAGCACAGGAAAGCGGCGCACGCTGGACGAGATTCGCGCGGCAATCGAGCGGCAGCACGCGGCGTACAGGCAGTCGGTTGCGGCGGCTGGCAAGTCTGCGCCGATCTTCGACGCGATTGAGACGACGCTAGGCTGGGACACGATCTACGAGCCGGCAGGTGAACGGGTGATTTCGCCGGTGAGCCGCGTGTGGAGCGTGGGCTGGGGCGGCTACGTGCTGTTCGACTGGGATACGTTCTTTGCGGCGACGATGGCCGGGATCGGCGACCGTGACCTGGCGTATGCGAATGCGATGGAGATTCTGCGCGAAGAAACGCCGCAGGGGTTTGTGCCGAACTATGCGCGTTCGGGCGGATGGAAGAGCTTTGACCGCTCCGAGCCGCCGGTGGGCGCGATCACCGTGCTGGGTCTCTACCAGCAGTATCACGACAGGTGGTTTCTCGAAGATACGTTCGAGCCGCTGCTCAAGTGGAACCGCTGGTGGGCTGCGCAGCGGGATATCGACGGATACCTGGCGTGGGGCAGCGATGGGAGCACCGAGCCGCAAAATCTGGATGATAGGTCGCGTGGGACGCGCGCGGGAGCGATTCTGGAGTCGGGACTGGACAACAGCCCGATGTATGACGACACCACATATGACGCGCAGAAGCACGTGCTCGAATTTGCCGACGTGGGCCTGATGAGCATGTACATCGCTGACTGCGATGCGCTGGCCGGAATTGCCGACGCGATCGGCAGGCAGAATGAAGCGAAAGAGCTGCGCGCACGGGGGACGCGGTATCGGGCGAAGCTGGCGACGTTGTGGAACGGCAAGGCGGGCATCTTTCTGAACAAGGACCTGCACACGGGCGAGTGGAGCACCAGGCTTTCGCCGACGAACTTTTATCCGATGCTGGCCAAGGCGGCCACGCCGGAGCAGGCGCGCACGATGATCGAGAAGCATCTGCTCAACCCCGGCGAGTTCTGGGGCGAGTGGATCATGCCGTCGATTGCGCGCGACGACCCTGCGTTTCACGACCAGAATTACTGGCGCGGGCGCATCTGGGGGCCGATGAACTATCTCGTGTATCTCGGCCTCGAGAATTATGACGATGCTGAGACGCGGCGGGAGTTTGCGCAGAAGTCGTATGCGCTGTTTTTGAAAGAGTGGACGCAAAACGGGCACGTACACGAGAACTACAACGCGCTGCTGGGCTCGGGCGACGATGTGACGAACAGCGACCGGTTCTATCACTGGGGCGCGCTGCTGGGGTACGTGGAGTATCTCGAGGAGGGCGGGGGAAAGTGAACGGGCTCTCATTCATCTGCGATGAATGTTGATGGTCGCGCCGCCCCTGCGGGGCTGGATCACATTGGTTGGGGCGTGGGAACGGTACAACTGAAGTCGTGCCCATTCAAAACTGGTTGCCTGCGGGTTCATTTTCTTCATGCGATGGTCCTCTAGTGTGGTGGGTCAGAAGTTCGTTGAAGAACAACCACAGGTTCCGCCACGGCGGATCTCTGACCTTCGACTCATCTTGGCGCAAAACGTGCCAAAATTCGCTCAGGATGACAGCTTATTTGCGATGTGAACTTCTGACTCAGGACACTAGTCGGTTTCCATGCCGGGCAGGGGTGGATGGCCTACAATGCTGCGGAGGGCTCTCCACGATGATCTCAGCTTTGAAAGTATCTTGCCGCAGCACTGTACAAATTCTTTTGCCGGCTGCGGCTTTGTTGTTTGCCTCCTTCTCCTTTGCGCAGAGCGGCAGCGAGTTCGCCAAGGCGGCTGCGCTTTTGCCCGCCGATTCACAGGCCGTCGTTGACCGGCTGGGCAGCCTGGGCGAGCTGCCCGACGGCGCCTGGAAGATGCATGGCGGCGACCTGGCCCACGGCGAAGACGTAAACGTGGACGAAAGCGATTGGCAGCCGATCGCTGTGGGGGCAAAGGCGCCCAATGACGCGGTGTGGTTCCGGCAGACCTACACGGTGCCGGATACGCTGAACGGCTACGACCTCACCGGGTCGCGCATCTGGTTCCAGTTCCACGCCACCGCCAACGGCCCGATGCCGCAGATTCTCTACTTCAACGGGCGGCGCGTGGCGCTGGGCGACGACCTGGAGCCCATTGTGCTCTTTGACAACGCGAAGCCGGGCGACAGGGTGACGGTGGCCGTGAAGCTGCTGCACACGGTGGATGTGAAGACCTTTCAGGGCGCGACCTTGAAGATCGACTTTCCTGAGAACCGGCCCAACCCCGAGGACCTGCGCGAGGAGCTGCTCTCGGCGGCGGTGCTGATTCCATCGCTGGCGCCGGGCGACGCGAGCAAGGTGTCGGCGCTCGAAAGCGCGATTCACGCAGTGGACATCGCTGCGCTCGATGCGCACGACCAGAATAAGTTTGACGCAAGCCTGATTGCGGCCGAGGCACAGTTGCAAACGCTCAAGCCGATGGAGTCGCAGGCGACGTTTCACCTGACCGGCAATGCGCACATCGACGCAGCGTGGCTGTGGCCGTGGACCGAGACGGTCGATGTGGTGAAGCGCACCTTCGGCACGGCGCTGCAGTTGATGTACGAGTATCCGCAGTACACCTACACGCAGTCGGCCGCGGCTTACAACGAGTGGATGGCGCAGAAGTATCCCGACATGAACGCGGAGATCAAGCAGCGCATCAAGGAAGGCCGCTGGGAGGTTGTAGGCGGCATGTGGGTTGAGCCCGACCTGAACATGCCCGATGGCGAGTCGCTGGTGCGGCAGCTCCTGGTGGGCAAGCGCTGGTATCAGCAGAACTACGGCGTCGATGTGCGGGTGGGCTGGAATCCGGATTCCTTCGGCTACACATGGCAGCTCCCGCAGATCTACAAGAAGAGCGGCGTGGACTACTTTGTAACGCAGAAGATGGCCTGGAACGACACCAACCAGCTTCCATTCAAGCTCTTCTGGTGGGAGTCGCCGGATGGATCGAAGGTGCTGACCTATTTTCCGCACGACTACGTGAACATCACGCTGAATCCGGTGCGTCTCTCTGAGGATTTGAGCGTTGCGCGCGAGCACTCACCGGGCATGCTGGATATGATGGATCTCTACGGCATCGGCGACCACGGCGGCGGACCGACGCGCGCAATCCTCGACGAGGGCTTCCATCACGTGGGCTCGGGCCACGTGACGCCGAAGTACGAGTTCGGCACCGCGCAGTCGTACTTCTCGGCGATCGAGAACCAGATCGCGCCCGACAGCCCGACGTGGAACTACCAGTCGATTGCCAAGGGCTACAAGCCGCCGTCGGCCGTGGATGGGAAGATATCGATTCCCACGTGGGATTCGGAGCTTTACTTCGAGTACCATCGCGGCGTTTACACCACGCAGGCCAACCACAAGCACAACATGCGCACTGCGGAAGAAGAGGTGCTGAACGCGGAGAAGTGGTCGTCGCTGGCTTGGCTCGATGGCCGCAGCTATCCGGGCGCGGAGATCACAGAAGACTGGAAGAAGGTGCTCTTCAACCAGTTCCACGACCTGGCCGCGGGCTCGGGCATCGGCATCATCTATAAGGATGCGCAGAAAGACTACGACGTGGTGCGCTGGTCCACGAACGAGATCAGCGCCGGCGCGCTGAAGACGATTGCCGAGCGCGTGAACACCAACGGCGAAGGCATTCCGGTGCTGGTCTACAACCCGCTGGGCTGGGATCGCTCAGGCGATGTGAGCGTGGAAGTGCAGTTGCCGGAGCCGGAGAGCTCGGTTGCGGTGATCGATCCGGCAGTGGGCAAAGAGGCGGAAGAGCCGGAGACGGCGACGATCGATCCCAAGACGGGCGTGGCCGATCTGACCTTCCATGTGGCGAACGTGCCGGCGCTGGGCTACAAGGTGGTGCGCGTGGTGGCAGGCAAGCATGGCGCTGCCGTGAATGCAGCATCGGCGAGCGACCAGGGCGGGACGCTCAAGCTGAGCGATCGCGATCTGAGCGTGACGGTGGACAAGAAGACCGGGTGTATGACAAGCATCAACGTGGCCGGATATGAGGCGCTGGCCAAGGGCGCGTGCGGCAATGAGCTGCAGGCCTTCAAGGACACGCCGAAGGATTACGACGCGTGGAATATCGATCCGGGCACGCTGGACCAGACGCCGACGCTGATCGACGCGGCGGATTCGGTGGAGCTGATCGGCGCGAAGTCGGCGAATCCGGCGATTCGCGTGACGCACACTTGGCAGAGCTCGAAGTTCGTGCAGACGATCACGATTCCACCGGACTCGGGCGAGGTGGACGTGGACAACCAGTTCGACTGGCACGAGCGGCACGTGCTGCTGAAGGCGGCCTTCCCGCTGGCGGCAACCAGCGACTTTGCCACGTATGAAGTGCCTTACGCCGAGATTCAGCGGCCGACCACGCGGAACAATAGCTGGGAGAAGGCGCAGTTCGAGGTGGAGGCCGAGCGCTGGGCCGACCTGGGCGATGGCAAGCATGGGCTCAGCCTGCTGAACAAGGACAAGTACGGCTACGACGCGGTGGGCAACCTGCTGCGACTGTCACTGCTGCGCGCGCCCACCTGGCCCGATCCGGATGCCGACCAGGGAACGCATCACTTCCACTACGCGCTGTATCCGCATGCGGGGACATGGAAGGACGCGCTCACCGTGCGCCGCGGATGGGAGTACGACTACACGCTGAAGGCCATCGCCACGACGAATCACGGCGGCGCGCTGCCGGCGTCGCACTCGTTTGCGTCGGTTGGCCCGGAAAACGTGGTGCTCACGGCAGTGAAAAAAGCAGAGGACCAGAACGGGCTGGGCGTGAATGGGTTGATTTTGCGTGCCTATGAGTGGGCAGGCAAGGATGCGACGGCGGAGTTCCACGTGCCGCCGGGCGCAACTTCGGCCACGGTGACCAACCTGATGGAAATGCCGGAGGGCAGTCCGTTGCAGATTGCCGGCGATACGGTGCGCGTGCCGATTCATCCCTTCGAGATTCTGACCATCCGGGTGGATTATCCGGTAGGGAAGTAGGAAGTAGGAAGTAGGAAGTAGGGAATAGGGAATAGTGGCCTGCTGCCATTGCAAACAACTGATCCCTGACCCCTGATCTCTGATCCCTGGTTTGCTAATCTGTATGAGTTAAGGAGATTGCCTGATGAGCATTACTTCCCCGTTTTTTGTCGTCCCGGTTATCATCGCGGTTTTTGTAGTGTCGATTCTGTTTGCCACCAGCAGCAAGGAAGACGGCCATTCTCAGGACGATGGCCACTCAGCGCACTGATCCTGAAACGAAGTGACCGCTCTGTAAGGTAATCTGGCGAGAAGAGGGCTGCTGCGCGCCGGTGCGGCGGCCTTTTTCATTTGTGTTGGCTGGATTGTGGGAACCGGATCGCCGTTCCTGCCGTATCCAATGGCTGGAGCGAGCCGGAGGATCACTGCAATGGAGCGAACTCTTATTCTGAATCCCGTGCGCCGTCCACTGGGCGGCAGCATTGGCGCCACCACGGCGCTGCTGGCCGGACTGGCACTTGCCGGCGGCCTGGCAGGGTGTCGCGTGCACGTGGATAAGGGCGCGCACGGCGAAGATAAAACCGTGCAGGTGGATACGCCCTTTGGCGGCGTGCACGTGAATACGGACCAGACCACGGCGGCCGACCTGGGATTGCCGGTATATCCGGGAGCCGAGATAGTGAAGGGCGACGACGATCACAAATCAGCCGATGTGCACATGGGCTTTGGCGAGTGGGAACTGCGGGTGCGCGCGGTGAGCTATGCCACGCCCGACAAGCGGGACCAGGTGGTGACCTTCTACAAGAAAGCGCTGGGGCGCTACGGCGACGTGATTACCTGCCAGAACAATGCGCCGGTGGGTTCGCCGGCCATGACCTCGGAGGGACTGACCTGCGACGAGGGCAAACACGGCCACGTGCAGGTGAATGCGGGGGATTTCCATACCGGCGGCGGCCAATTCGAGCTGAAGGCCGGCTCCGTGCGCCACCAGCACATCGTCGGATTCGAAGATGGGACGGGCAGCGAAACGCGCTTTGCGCTGGTGGCGCTCGATCTGCCCACGGGGTTTGGCGGATCAGACACGAGCGACTGATCGCCGGGCACGAGCCGCTTGCTGTACGCCCTTCAAGCTGACTCGCTCCCCCGCGAGCCTTGAAGGACGGGCGGTCTGCCCTTGTTTTTCATCGTCCTGTTCTACCACGGACGCGGGTGGTAATACCCAATCCGGCCGCCCTGTGGCTTGTTCCCGTTTCTATGCGGTCCAGACGGACTCGAAGGATGGGACACCCATTGCCGTGCCCAGGCTTGAATTTATTGTGCATGCACGCGTGTACAATCCCTCTTGAATGCACGCGGTTGTTCTGCCGTGCGCGTTCATCGCATCTTCATCAAGGCAGTTGACCGCCTCCGAGGTTGTTCATGCGTACACGGGTTGTGGGAGTGTTTTGCGCGGCCGCGATGGTGTTGTCTGCGGCGGCCAGGGCACAGATCGTCAATCTATCCACCAGCAAGCAGCTCATCGGGCAGATTCCGGGCGATCCGCAGCGGATCAACGGGCTGCCGATGTCAATGGCCATCTCGCCCGACGGGCGCTATGTGGTGACGGTAGATGCGGGCTATGGAACCTGGGAGTCGCACTATGAACAGTCGCTGAGCGTGCTGGATACGCGCAGCGGGGAAGTGGCCGATTTTCCTGACGCGCGCACGCCGCTGCGCGCCCGGCAGACCCTCTACGCTGGGCTGGCCTTCAGCGCGGATGGCGCACATCTCTACGCGAGCATGGCTTCGCTGACCGATCCGCGCGGCCACGCGAAAGACGCGGCGGGCAGCGGCATTGCGGTTTACGGATTTGCCGACGGGAAGATTACGCCGGAGCGGCTGATCCGCATGCCGATGGAGTCGCTTGCGCCGGGACGCAGGACGCTGCTGCCAGATGGCGCGAATGGCACGATGGGCATACCGTATCCGGCGGCGATTGCCGTGTTCCAGGCAGGCGGGCACGAAAAACTGCTGGTCGGCGACAACCTCTCGGATTTTGCGCTGGTGATCGACGCGGCGACCGGGAACATCGAAAAACGGTTCGATCTCTCCGAGAGCGATACGGTGCCGTCGACGTATCCCATTGCCGTGGCGGTGACCAGGGATGGCGCGCGCGGATTTGTGGCGTTGTGGAATGCGTCGGAGATTGTTGAGGTGAATCTCGCGAGCGGCATGGTGGGGCGCAAGCTGCCGCTGCTCAAGCCGGCGGACGCGGTTGCGCCGGGCACGCATCCCTGCGCGTTCGCGTTTTCGCCGGATGAGAAGACGCTTTATGTCGCGCTGTCGAATCGGGATGCAGTTGCGGCGGTGAACGTAGACGCAGGGCAGTTTTCGATCAAGGGCTACTTCGATACGCGGCTGCCGGGGCAGAGCTACTTCGGCGCCGAGCCAGTGGCCGTAGCGGTGAATGCAAGCGGCACGCGGCTCTATGTAGCAAACATGGCCAGCGACGCCATTGCGGTGCTCGATGCAACGAAGCTGACGGCGAAGACGGCGCAGGCGGGGATGGTGGAACCGATGGGGTTCATCCCCACCGACTGGCTGCCCATGTCGATGGCCTTCGATGCGCTGCCACAGGGCGGAAAGCTGTTCGTGGCTACGGCGAAGGGCACGGGAACCGGGCCGAACAACTTTCCGCAGCATCCATCGGGGTTGAAGGACGCGATTCTGGAGCGGAGCGGCAATACGTACATCCCTACGCTGCTTTACGGAACGCTGGCGGGAATCGAGGAAAAGGACATCGATGTGGATCTTGCCCAGTGGACGCCGGTGGTGCTGGACTCCAACCGCATGATCGCCGCCCAGGACAAGATCACGTTTGCCGGCGGCGGAGACCGGATCAGGCACGTGATTTACATCATCAAGGAGAATCGCACCTACGACCAGATACTGGGTGACCTGCAGCAGAATGGAAAGCCGGCGGGCAACGGCGATCCCAGGCTGGCCATGTATGGCGCGGCGGTGACGCCCAACGAGCACAAGCTGGCGCTCGAGTTCGGCGTGCTGGACAACTTCTTCGACTCGGGCGAGGTGTCGGGTGACGGACACGTCTGGTCGACGGCGGCGATCGGCTCGGATTACCTGGAGAAGACGTGGCCGCAGGCCTATCGCGCTGGCCAGCGCACCTACGATTACGAAGGCGTGGTGGCGGACGGGTATCCGCTGCTGCAGAAGATTCCGGACGTGAACGAGCCGGAGAGCGGCTACCTGTGGGGCGACCTGGCCGCGCACGGCAAGACCTATTACCACTTCGCGGAGTTTGTCTCGTCGACGTTCTGCGGGGAGAGCGAAATCGCCGATCCCACGCTGGGGCCGATGCTGGCCGGGCCGAAGTGTGCGAAAAAGGCATACGCGCCGGGCGATGCGCTGCCTGCGGATTGGGGTGGCGGCGTGAACAAGTGGCCTTGGCCGATTCCGGTGCTGGCGGCGAATATTGCCACAAAGCCGGAGCTGGTGGGGCACTTTGCGCCGGAGTCGCCGGATTTCAATCTGTATGTGCCGGACCAGATCCGGGTAGATATCTTCCTGCGGCATCTGCAGGGTTGGATTGCGGACAAAAAACAGGGTAGGGACACGATGCCCGACTTCATCCTGCTGCGGCTTCCCAATGACCACACGGCGGGAACGCGTCCGGGCGGGCCCACGCCGAAGGCTTCGGTGGCCGACAACGATCTGGCCGTGGGACGCGCAGTGGAGGCTGTTTCGCACTCGCCGTTCTGGGATGACACGGCGTTCTTCATCCTGGAAGACGACGCGCAGAACGGGGCCGACCACGTGGACGCGCATCGCAGCCTTGCGCTGGTGGTGAGCAAGTATGCGCCGCACGGGGCCCATGGCGCGGCGTTTACCGACAGCCACTTCTACTCGACGGTAAGCGTGGTGCGGACCATGGAGGCGCTGCTGGGGCTGCCGCCGATGAACAACAACGACGCTTTCTGCTCGCTGATCGCGAGTGAGTTCAGCGGGCCCGGCGACCAGCCGCCCTACGACGCGGACTACTCGAACCGCGACAACGGGCTGATCTACATGGCGAATGCGAAGAACGCCGTGGGCGCGAAGGCCAGCATGAAGATGGACTTTACCCATGAGGACCGCGCGCCGGTGGAGAAGCTCAACGTGATCCTGTGGAAGGACGCGATGGGGAATGCTCCCGTGCCCGCCATGCTGAAGGCGAAGGGGAAGAAAAGCGGCCGGGATGATGACGACGATTAGGTTTGTGGCTGCCCATCCTCGCGACAGAAATCCGCCGCGGCGGACGCGAGGGTGGGGACGGGTGAAGCCCGGGAAGAATGGGCGAGGCAGCCATCGATGCTGCTGCGGCCCATCCCAAACAACTCCTGAATTTCCGAATGCCTGCGCCGGATGACCGGTGATAAGATTACTGGCGGTTTGCAACGGGAGTTTCGGATATGAACAAGTTTCTGGCTGATAGATGCGCCGGTGCTGGCCGGCGGTGGGCCGTTGTTGCGTGCGGGATGGCTGCCCTTGTGGCTCCGATGCTGGTTTGCGGGCAGGAGCCGGGACTCAAGATTGACTGGGACAAGGTGACGGTGGTGTCGAAATCGACGCCGACACTGCAGGTGGTGGTGAATCCGCCGCTCAGGCCAGGGCAGCCGCTGGGCGAGGGTGCGTACAAGGCGCTGAAGGAGTTGGGCGCGGATTACGTGCGCTACGTGCCGTGGCTGCCGTATCCCAAGCTGGCGGTCGCGGAGCTTGAGCCGCCGACGCCGCAGAAGACCTCTTGGGACTTCAGCCTCATCGATCCGATGACCAGGGATTTTCTCGCCGCCACCGAGGGTCACTCGACGATTCTCAACTTCAGCACCATGCCGGCGTGGCTGTTCAAGACGGACAAGCCGGTGACCTACCCCGCCGATCCCAATCAGGTGGACTGGCACTATACGCAGGGCACGGAGCTGCGCGACCCGTCGGGCAAGGAGATGGGCGAATACTACGCGCGGCTGGTGAGCTGGTATGTGAACGGCGGCTTTACCGACGAGAACGGGGTACGCCATGAGTCGGGCTATCACTACAAGCTGCCGTACTGGGAGGTGCTCAACGAGGTGGACTTTGAGCACTCCATGACTCCGGAGCAGTATACGGAGCGCTACGACGCAATTGTGAGCGCGATTCACGCCGTCTCACCCGACACGAAATTTGTGGGGCTGGCGCTGGCGGATCCGGGCGACGCGCCGGGATTTTTCGAGTACTTTCTCGATCACGCGCACCACCGGCCGGGCATCCCGCTGGATATGATCTCGTATCACTTCTATGCATCGCCAACGGCGGGCGAGACGCTGGACGACTGGCAGTACACGTTCTTCGACCAGGAAGCAGGCTTCCTGAACACGGTGCGGTACATCGAGGAGATTCGCAAGCGGCTTTCGCCGGATACGCGGACCGACACCGATGAGCTGGGCGTGATTTTACCCACCGATAATACGCCGAAGGACAACATCGCGCCGCCGGCCGAGTACTGGAACCTGGCCGGCGCATTGTATGCGGATTTGTTTATCCATCTCTCGCGGCTGCAGATCGACGTGATCGGCGAGTCGCAGCTTGTCGGGTATCCCACGCAGTTTCCGAGCGTGAGCATGATGGACTGGGTGACGAACAGGCCCAATGCGCGGTTCTGGGTGCTAAAGCTGATCAAGGACAACTTCCACGCGGGCGACAAGCTGGTAGAGACGAGCGCGGATTCGCCGGATCTCTCGGCGCAGGCGTTTATCACGCCGGCCGGGCACAAGCTGCTGCTGGTGAACAAGAGAAACAAGGAAGCGGAGATCGGGCTGGGCGCGGCGGCTCATGCAACGGCGCAGGTGGTGGATGTGCAGTCGGGCGAGGGACCGGCGCGCAGCGTGAGCGTGGAGAACGGCACGATTGCGCTGGAGCCGTTTGCCGTGGCGGTGGTGAGCTGGTGACATCGACGCATGCAATCAGGAGTGCACATACGCTGCGCGTGGGCCTCTGCGGTATTGGGCTCGATGCCTACTGGCCGCAGTTCGCCGGGCTCGAGGAGCGGCTGAAGGGCTACGTGGAGCGCGTGGCCGCGCGGCTGGAGCGGTCGAGTTCTGACGGGCCGGGCGTGGAGGTGGTGAACCTCGGGCTCATGGACACGCCGCAGCGCTCGCGCGAGGCCGGTCACGCGTGCCGGCGCGCGGATATCGACGTGCTGTTTCTCTACGTGACCACGTATGCGCTGTCGAACACGGTGCTGCCGGTGGTGCAGTGGGCGGGCGTGCCGGTGGTGGTGCTGAATCTGCAGCCGCAAGCGGCGATCGACTACAAGGCATTCAACAAGCTCGCGGATCGCACGGCGATGACCGGCGAGTGGCTCGCGTTCTGCTCGGCGTGCCCGGTGCCGGAGATTGCGAATCTCTTTGCGCGGGCGGGGATTCCCTTTCATCAAGTGACGGGCGTGCTGGATGAAGCGCAGACGTGGACTCAGATCGAGGAGTGGCTGGCCGCGGCGCGCGTGAAGGCGGCGCTGGCATCAGCGCGGCTGGGACTGATGGGCCACTACTACAGCGGCATGCTCGACATCATGACCGACGTGACGCTGGTTTCGATTGCGTTTGGAACCCATGCGGAGCTGCTGGAAGTGGACGAATTGAGCGAGCTGTGCGCAAACGTGAGCCAGGACGAGATCGCGCGGCGCGTCGATGAGTTGCATGCGGCGTTTGATGTGCAGCCCGATTGTCCGGCCGAAGAGCTGCGGCGCGCGGCGCGGACTTCCGTGGCGCTGGACGAGTTTGTTGCCCGGCACGAGCTGGACGCGATGGCCTATTACTACAAGGGCTCGGGCAACGCGGCCAATGAAGACACGATGAGCTCGATCATCCTGGGCACGTCGCTGCTGACGGCGCGGCACATTCCGGTGGCCGGCGAGTACGAGGTGAAGAACGCGCTGGCAATGAAGATCATGGACCTGCTGGGCGCGGGCGGATCGTTCACCGAGTACTATGCGATGGATTTCAACGACGATCTGGTGCTGATGGGCCACGACGGGCCGGGACACATTGCGATTGCCGAGGGCAAGACCAAGGTGCGTCCGCTGCGCGTCTATCACGGCAAGGTGGGGCGCGGGCTTTCTGTGGAGATGAGCGTGAGGTATGGGCCGGTGACGCTGCTGTCTGTGGTTGAGGATGCGGCGACGCGGTTCAAGCTGGTGGCCGCCGAGGGCGAGTGCGTGGCCGGGGAGATTCTGGAGATCGGCAATACGAACAGCCGATACCGTTTTCCGCTGGGTGCGCGCGGGTTTGCAGAGGCGTGGAACGCGCAGGGACCGGCGCATCATTGCGCGGTGGGCGTGGGACATGTGTCGGCCACGCTCGAGAAGCTGGCGGCGCTGATGGGGATCGGGTTTCACCAGGTGTGCTAAGGTTCCATCCCAGAAGTTCCTATTAGAATTTGCGACGAGCAACCGCAGATCCTTCGACTCCGTCCGCCGCGGCGGACGTCACTCAGGATGACAGCAGTGTTGTCAAGCTCTACAAGATATGGCAGCCGGCGTGAAGCGGGGAACGTCCGGGGTAGTCCGGGGCAGGATTGCGGGCATCTCCGGCAAGGCGGCACTCCTGAAACAGGCGCTGCTGCGAACGGTTCATAAAATGGGATAAAGCGGGAAAAAATGGTATTGAACGGTACAGAAACCCACCGATCTTCTTAGCCAAAAGCAGGCCTGAACTGATAATTTGAATAAGAAGGACTCTCACTCCAGCAATGGTTTCCAATCCGTATTTCTCCCTGGCGATCTTGTTTGTGGCGGCGCTTGGATTTGGGCTTGCTCCGCTGGGGCTGGCGTGGCTGTGGGCGTGGATTTACTCGCCCAGCAAGCCCAATGCGGTCAAGAACTCCATTTACGAGTGCGGGCTGGAATCGAAAGGCGATGCCTGGGTGCAGTTCCGCTCGGCCTACTACCTCTACGCCATCATCTTTCTCATCTTCGACGTGGAAGCGGTGTTTCTGCTGCCCTTTGCCGTAGCCTTTACGGGGCTGGGCATGGCGGCCTGCGTGTCCATGCTGGTGTTTGTGCTGATGCTGGTGGAGGGCCTGGCGTGGGCATGGGTCAAGGGGATTTTGACCTGGGCGTGAAAAAGGCAGTTGTCAGGGGTCAGGGGTCAGTTTTTCCGGGCAGAAACGAAGCGCGGTGAACGTGGCCGGGATCACTGGCGGATTGAGAGCGCAGGCAGATAATTCTGCCCTGACAACTGATCACTGATTCCTGACAACTGGAGCGGAGCGACCGATGGCTGTGGACAACGAATTGAAGATCGAACTGGGCAAGCAGGGCGTCTTCGTTACGACCATCGAGGAGCTCTATAACTGGGGTCGGCGCAGCTCGGTGTGGCCCATGCAGTTCGGGCTGGCCTGCTGCGCGATCGAGATGATCGCGACGACCATGGCCCGCTACGATCTGGCGCGGTTTGGCGCGGAGGTCTTCCGGCCTTCGCCGCGGCAGGCGGACCTGATGATCATCTCCGGCACGGTGACCAAGAAAATGGCCCCGCAGGTGGTGCGGCTCTACAACCAGATGGCCGAGCCGAGGTATGTGATTGCCATGGGCGCGTGCGCCATCTCGGGCGGCCCGTTCAAGCAGGGCTACAACGTGCTCAAGGGGATTGACCGCTACATTCCGGTGGATGTGCATATTCCCGGCTGCCCGCCGCGGCCGGAGGCGCTGATGCAGGCGTTCATGACGCTGCAGAAGAAGATTGACGAGCAATCGCTGACGGGCGCGGATCGTCCGCGCCACCTGGATGCGGAGGCGCAGGGCGAGTTCCCGGTGCCGGAGCCGGGCGAGCACGATCTTGAGCCGGCCTCCAACCCAGGCGTATGGCCGGCGCCGGTGGTGATTCGGTGAGGAAGACAGGGAATAGGGACTAGGGAATAGGGAAGCGCATTGAAGACCATCGAGGAGATCAAGGCGGCGATTGAGGCGGCTGTGCCGGGCGCGGGGGTAAGCGTTGTCCCGAATCCGGGTCCGGCGGCGCAGCACTCGCTGCTCCTCGCGCACGATCACGCCATCGCAGTGGCGACGTTTCTGCGCGACGCTCCGGAGCTGGCCTTCGACTTTCTCTCCAACGTAACCGGCGTGGACTGGCCGGACAAAGAGGTCAGCGAAAAGGTCAAGGTGACCAGGCCGGTGGCCCGGACCGTTGACGGCGTGGAGCAGACGGTCGAGGAGACGGTCGAAGAAACCCGCAAGCATGTGGAGCCGGGCCATCTGGAAGCGGTGTATCACCTGTACTCGGTCGCGCTGCGGCACGGGCCGCTGGTGATCCGCATGCGCACGGCGAACCGGACCGACCAAGTGGAGATGCCGTCGCTGACGCCGGTGTGGCGCAGCGCGGAGTTCCAGGAGCGCGAGGCCTTCGATCTCTACGGCATTGTGTTTACGGGCCACCCGGACCTGCGGCGGATCCTGATGTGGGAGGGGTTCAAGGACCATCCGATGCGCAAGGACTACGTGGAGCCCGACGACTTTGAGTACGAGCCCACCGCGCACGATGAAGTTTTGAGGAGAGCGCAGGCGCACCAGAGCAGGGATCAGGGATCGAACGCAGGATGAGTATCGCGGCGACAAGAACGGAGAAGGTGGAGGGCTGGAACCGGCCGCCGGTGATCGAGCCCGGAGGCGAAGGCGAGCTGCTGGAAGTGGCCATGGGGCCGCATCATCCTTCGACCCACGGCGTCTTCCGCATGGATCTGGCACTGGATGGCGAGCGCGTGGTCAGGCTCAAGCCGGTCTTCGGGTATCTGCATCGCAACCACGAGAAGATTGCTGAAGGCACGAGCTACCTGGCCTCGATGCCGTACACGGACCGGCTGGATTATTTCTGTTCGCTCTCGAACAACTGGGCCTATGCGCTGGCCGTCGAGAAGCTGGCGGGCCAGGAT